>DATKMD010000124.1:0-5263 GCA_035542075.1 Thermoanaerobaculaceae bacterium | reverse complement strand
GGGTGGCGCGGGGCTGGCCCAACCCTGGAAGATCGGGCACTGCTCCGGGCGGCTGGGCGGGCGCAGCTGGCGGCTTCTGCGCGCCCTGCGCGAGCACGATGGCGGGCAAAAGCAACCCCACGGCCAACAGCGAAACGATCTTTCCTCTCATCAGTGAATCCCTCCATCCGGCGTCATCGCCAGAACTTGGACTTTTACAGAAGATCGGGCACCTCGTGCCGACGGAGCTTGAACACCACTACACCGATCGCGAGCGCCACAAGGGCACTCACGGCAGCGAGGAAGAACGCGCCAGCCTCGGGCGGCTCACCGAGGAGCGCGACGCGAAAACAGTGCAGGCCTCCCCAGATGGGGTTGAACGCCATCCAGCTCGCGACCCGATGGGGAATTGCGGTGACGGGGTACACGATCGGCGTGGCGAAGAAGAGGATCATCGTCGCGGTCCCCACCAGCTGCACCAGATCAGGGAGGAACGCCCCGCCGATCATCAGCACGAGACCCAGGCCGAACACGCCGATGACCAGCACCGCCAGGCCGGCTAGGAGCCACGGGAGCCCCGCCGGGGCAAACGTCCCGAAGCCGATTGCCGCGCCCACGACCAGGAGGAGCGCCACCCCGTGTCGGGCGAGCACCGCCGTCAGCGCCCCCGCGAGGACCACCTCGAGGGGCACGTTGACGTGGCGGACGAGTTGGGCGCGCTCCCGGGCGAGGCCCGTGGCCCGCATAACAGACTCCTGGAAGGCGAGGAAAGGCACGAGACCGCTGATCAGGTACACGCCAAAGAGTCCCACGCCGGGCTTTCCTTCAAGACGCATGCCAAGGAAGTACGAGAACACGGTCAGGTAGAGGGCGAACTGGACCAGCGGCTCGAGCACCGCCCAGGCGCCGCCCAAGACGGAGCCGGCGTAGCGCGCCTTGAAATCGCGACGCGCGAGCTCCCAAACGAGCCGGCGCCAGCGCCACATCGAAAAGAGGATCGAAAGCACCCTTGTTTTTCCTTGACAAGCCTCGTATGGGGCCTTAGCATAAGTAATGGCCCTGGCGCACAGTAGCAAAAGTGCCCAGGGGCGACAAGCGCCCTATGAACCGCACGACACACTCCTCGTTGCCGGCCGCGACGGTGGGGCAGTTGCTGCGCCACCACCGCCAGGACCGGCGTCTCACCCAGACTGAACTGGCGCGCCAAATTGGCATCCAGCAGTCCGACCTTTCGCGGATGGAGAAGGGGGAGTATCGGGTCTCCCTCGACGTGCTCTTCCGAATCCTGCGAGTGTTCGAGATGTCGCTCGGGGAGTTCTTCGGCGATCTGGCGTCGCGCACCTTGACAGGGCGCGAAGCGCGGCTGCTAGAATGCTTCAGAGCTTTGCCGCACGCAGAGCAGGAGGAAGTGTCCGAGTTCGCGGAGTTCAAGAGAACGCGGCAGGGGGAGCGTCAGGAGTGACTGGGGCTTCGGAGCGTTACCTCCGCCTCACCAAACTCGCCCAGCGGGCCTTTTCTCATGGCCAGCTCGAGCGTGCCCTGCGCCTGTTCACCGCCGCAGAGGAGGAAGCCAAGCGCCTCGGTGACCGCGAGCTCGCCGACCGGGCCTTCTGCAACCGCTGCGTGGTGCTCCTCGAGCTCGAGCGCCTCGACGACGCGGTGGGCGAGCTCAAGCACGTTCTCATCCGTTCGCGCGATCCGTTCACCTCGTGGATGGCGGCGTACTACACCGCCCAGGTTTACGAGGCCGAGGGGAACGTCGCCCGCGCCCTGGCGTACGCGCGGCGCGCCACCGAGCTGGCCGAGACGAGCGGCGAGCTCCGCGCCCGCGCGGCCTCCGCCAACCAGCACGGCGTGCTGGCGCTCAAAGACAGTCACTTTTCGGAGGCGGGCGAGCGCTTCCAGGAGGCGCTCCAACTCGCCGACGGCTCGGAAACGGATCCGATCGCGACGTCGATCATGCGAGACAACCTGGGCTACTGCCTGATGTGCACCGGCAGCCTGGCCGAGGGGCTGGCCCTCTGCGTCGACGCGGCCGGCACCCTCGAGAGGGTGGGAGCGCGGCAGTTCCTCGGCGAGGTCTACCAGGACCTCTGTTACGGCGCCCTCCTCGAGAGCGACTTCCCAAAGGCTCGCGAACTGGGGGCCAAGGCACTCGCTCTGGCCCACGAGTACGAGAACGCGGCGGTGGAGCGCAACACCCTGATGCTCCTCGCCGACGCGGCCCTGGACGGCGGCGATGAGGACGTCGCGAATGGCTACCTTGAATCGCTGGCCGCCCACTACCCGGACTTTCAAGGCATGAAGGACTTCCTGCGCGCGTTCAACGTGCGGGAGGTCATCAACCTGAAAGCATGAGGACCACGATGCGTCGAGCCGCCATGTTGCTTGCCTGTTTGCTGGTCGCTACCGCGGCCGGCGCGCAGACTTCGTACTTCCTCGACCGCGGCGGGGTGCTCTGGAAGGGAACCTCGAGCGATGAGGGCCTCGTGCTCACCGGCGAACGCGGTGGCGAGGTCATCACTCGCACCACGGTTCCGTTCGTCCTGGGGTTTGCCGTCAACCAGGACGTTGCGATCCAGGTGGCCGCCGACGAGGTCACCGGCAAGGTTGCCGTGGTCTGGCAGCGCAACTGGACCACCGCCGCCTCGGAGATCATGATGGCGGTGTGGCGCGACGGCGCCTGGGAGCGCATCGAGCACCTCTCCCACGACGTCCTGGCGTACCCCCGGAACCCGGCCATTCAGCTCACGTCCGTCTCCACGACGGTCCCGGACCCCAACGACCCGAACGACCCGACCAAAGCCACCGTGGTCCAAGACAGCTTCCTCCACGTTGTGTGGTGGGAAGGCACCCAACAGAGCCACGGCACCTACGCCCTCCTGCGGCTCACGGCCGATCCCGGCGATTCCGATGCCCTCCTGGAGCAGAACCTGGACAGGTACGCGACTATCGGCTTCGCGTGCCAAGCGCCGATTCCTGCAGAAGTACTGGAGCACCCGGTGTTCGCGAACCAGCACGACGCCGATCGGGCGCTGCTGTTCTTCGGCACCCAGCGTGTCTGCCTGTTCCACCTCCTCGAGGTACGCTTCACGCTCGAAACGCCCACAACACCGACCACCGACGGAATGACCGTGGTCGCTCAGCGCGGGCGCCACGTGCCGATCTTCGGGGTACGGAAGACGTTCCAGATGTACCAGGAAATGAACATGGAAGGCACCCGGGTGATCTTCGGCAGCGACCTCTCTCCGGTCGCCTACCGCGTCACCGGCCCCACGGTGCAGTACGTGATCTATGGCGATCAGGGGTGGAGCCCGCTCCGCACACTGGCGGTGAAAGACGGCCTGACGATGGATCAGGCGATCCCGCTGGTGGAGAACCTGGCTCGCTGAGATCAAACGACAAGTGTCTTGTGGGGCGCGCACGCCGTGCGCGCCTTTTCTTGTCCACCCAAAATGGAGAGACAGCTCGCGCGGCGCGCGAGCCCCACATTTCTTCCCACTTCTTCCGGCACCGCTAGTCGAGCGAGCGCGGCAGCCCGGCGCGCGGGTCGCCGGCCCCGGCGTAGAGCTCGTTCACGCGCCGCGCGGCCTCGCGCCCAGCCGGCGAGACGACCCGAGGTACGGTCACCTGCACGGTGTAGTAGTGGTCGCCGTTAACGCCCGTGCGCACGTTTCGCACGCCCTTGCCGCGCAGTCGGAAGCGCTGCCCCGACTGCGTCCCCGGCGGGATCTTGGCGCGCACCGGGCCGTGGATCGTGCCGACCTCGACCTCGGCCCCCAGGTACGCCTCCGAGAACGTCACCGGCACCACGGTGTAGATGTCGTCGCCCTTGCGCTCGAAGAACGCGTGGGGGCGCACCCGCACCAGCACCGCGACCTCTCGCTTGGAGCTGTCCTTGAGCGACGCGCGCACGCGGTCTCCGTCGCCCACGCCCGCGGGAAGCTTCACGCGCAGGCGGTCGGTCTGCACCAGAGTTCCGTTCCCGTGGCAACGCGGGCAGGTCCGCGACCGGACCTTGCCGCTGCCGCCACACTCGTTGCACACGACCTCACGCTGCACGGGGACCACCACGCTGGTGCCGCGCACCGCCTGGGCGAGATCGAGCTCGACGGAAGCCTCGATCGGCACCTCCGTCGCGGGCGGGCCCGGGCGGCCGAACCCCCCGAAGAGGTTTCCGAAGATGTCGCCGAGGTCCGCAAAACCCTCGACGGTCCGGAATGAGAACCCGCCCGGCGCCTGGCGGGTCGTCCACCGGGCGCGGCCCGCGGCGGCCGCCTCGTCGACCGTGCCGAACTGATCGTACTGTGCGCGCTTGTCCGGGTCCGAAAGAACCGTGTACGCCTCTTGGATCTCGCGGAAACGCTTGGCGGCCTCGGGGTTGCTCGGGTTCACGTCCGGGTGATGGCGGCGCGCGAGCTTACGGTACGCTTTCTTGATCTCGTCAGCGCTCGCGTTGCGCCCCACCCCGAGGACTTCGTACAGGTCTGGCATTCGTCCCGCTTTCCGGCATCGACCGCCAGTCAAAATATGAGCGAAAGGATGTGAAGTTTCAAGTGCAGCCGTGGGCTCGGGTGACTTCTCGGTCCCCGGGGCAAACGCGACTGGAAACAAGTTGCACTCCATATCGGCGTTGCGGGCGGCCCGATCCGGAATCGCGTTCTCCCTTCGCGCGCAGGAAGTCGGCATGGCGCTAGAATGCTTTGATGCCGTTAGCTTCCGGCGCGGTCCTGCTGCCAGCCGTCGGCTTGCTCCTGACCCGGATGAGCCGAAGACTCACCGCCCTTGCAGCGGTGGTCCTGCTGGCGTGGCTCAACCTGTGGTGGTTACTGCCGCTCCTCGGCCTGACGCAGATCGACAGCGCGATGCCGCCGTTGTTCGCGGTGGCCCACTCCGCTCTCATCATGACGATCGGGCACATGCTGGTTATCGTGCTGGTGCTCGGTGCCTTCGGGGTGTTCTCGCCGCGGGCGGGCAGCCCGGCCGACGTCGCCTCGCGGGCCGCGGGCCGCGGCGACTACCGGGCCGCCGGCGAGTACTGGCTCGAGGCAGGGCGGACCCGGCGCGCGCTGCGCAGCTTCATTCGCGCGCATGACTGGGGGCGGGCCGCCGAGGTCGCACGTTCCCGGGGCAAGCTCGGCCGCGCCGCCGAGTTCATGGAGCGCCAGGGCGGCGAAGCGTTCGGCGGCGCCGCCCAGCTCCACTCCCGCCTGGGTCACGACGCGAAGGCGCAGCAGATGTGGGTCCGGTACGGCCAGTTCCTGGTGGAGAACCGCCGCAGCGA
>DATKMD010000123.1:0-7625 GCA_035542075.1 Thermoanaerobaculaceae bacterium | reverse complement strand
GGAGGCGATGACCGGCTCCCAGGGGGCATGAGCCTTGAGGGGTCGGCCTGCCGATCCATCCGCCTCGACGATCAGCGTGTCAGCGATTCCCGCCGTGGCGAAGTACTCGAGGTCTCCGGCCGAGAAGCCCAGCAGCTTCCTGTCCCCCACCCTGGAGGCGAGCACGATGGGGTTGAGGCTCGCGAGCGCTGTGCGCGCCCGCTCGGCGATATCTCCCACATCGGGGCCGACCAGCAGCCCCTCGAGCGCCTCTCCCTCGCTCGTCCGGATCCGCGTGCTCGTCGTGGCGATCACCCGCTTCCCCCGCCCGGCCAGCGCCCTGGCCATGGCGAGCATGAGGGTCGTCTTGCCAGCACCGCCGATCAGGTGGATGAAGCGGTATTTCTCGAGGTCGAACGCCGCGATCAGGTCATCGCTCTGCTTCATGGCCAGCGAGGAGGAAACCGGCTCAGGATCGCTTCGAGGACTGAGCCGCTGATGGTCCGCGCCTTCTCCGAGATGGTGAAGCAGAAGGCCGGATCGCCGCGGGGGTCCACGTCGCCGACCTTCAGATTGGCGGGCACCTCGACGCCACCGTGGACGACGCCCCGGAGCACCCCGGAGATCGCAGCCTCGACGGGCCGGCCAGCGACGGCGCAAACCACATCGCCCGCGTTGACGAGTTGTCCGATCTCCATCCGGGTCTCGAGGACGCCCGCGCAGGGCGCACGCAACACGCGCTCGGTGGTGAAGCCGGCGATCGGCCCCGGGATGCCCGTGTCGGGAGCGCTGAAACCCGAGCGGATGACACGGCCCAGGTCGTGTCCGCGGCGGGTCTCGATGACGACGTGGACGTCCCGCCCGGCCAGAAGGCCGGGGCCGAGCCCGATCACGAGCGGGGCCTGCTCCGGAGAGTTCCCCTCGTTGCGCTTCAGGATTCGCGCATCGACGATGGCGTGGGGTCTCCAGCGCTCCACCAGGAGGCCCTCGGGGTCCACGAACACCGGCACGTGGTTGAGGGCACACCGGTCCAGCTCCTCCCATTCGTCGCGACTCCACAGGCGGCCGGGCACGCCCTCCACGGCGCACGCCCCGTCGAAGACCGCCGTACAGAACGACACGGAGCGCCGGACCGCGGTTGGACGCAGCACCTCGGTCATGGCCACCCGCATCCCGCAAAGGAACAGGCGGTGAGCCGTGGCCGACGCGTGTTCTCCCGCGCCCCGGATCAGGACTTTGAGACCACTCATCGCGAGCCCCTGCGCGCTGCCAGCGCCTGGTAACCCTCGTGCGTGTCGAAGTCGGTGACGACCGCCGAGTCGCTGACGGGGTAGAGCACGGTGTCCGCCTCGTTCTCCGCCAGCACCGGCCTCGCCCCCACATCCCCGCACGAGGCGAGGAGGGCTTCGCGGTACTTCCCGGACATCACGACGGGGTGCCCGTGGCGACCCTCGAACACCGGCACGAGGATCCCCTTCCCGCTCGACCGCCAAGCGGCGAGCAGGTGGGCGACCAGATCCGCGCCCAGCAGAGGCATGTCGCCCAGCGCTAGGACGTACGCTTCGGCCGTGGGGTCCGCGCCTCCGACGCCGACCCGGAGCGAGCTGCCCATCCCCTCGTCCGCCTTCTCGTTGACCAGCACGGTGGCCCTGCCCGGGGCAAACACCGGTGCGGCGCCGCCGCGCACGACGACCACCACCTGGTCGATCTCGGGGAGCCCGAGAAAGGGCCGCAGCGCCGCGTCGAGGACGGTGCCGTCTCCCCACGGCAAGGACAGCTTGTCCGCCCCCATCCGGCGGGAGGAGCCGGCCGCCAGCACGATGGCTGAGATCCGACCCACGCTAGCGGTTCGCCCCCGTGCCCCTCAGGACCGGAGCGGCCTCGCGGTACTCCATGAACCACTCGGACAGGGACTGCACCCGTGACATGACGCTCGCCGGCGTCGTGCCGTCCAGGAAGGGCAGCACCGCGCCGTCGAGCTTGAGCAGACGTCCTCGGGCGACGACCGTGTCGACCTCGGAGCCGTCCGCAGCCCAGATCAGGTTCTCGACGAGGTTGTCGAGCCGGGTCGGCACCATGTTGGGGCGGGCCAGGTCGATGAGGATCCAGTCCGCCTGGCGTCCGGGCGCGAGCTCTCCCTGGTTCATGCGGAGGATTCGGTTGGGAGCCACCGTGATCATCTCGAGCAGCTGCTGTGAGGGCAACAGGGTGGCGTCCTGGTGGCGAGCCCTCTGGTACTGGGCGGCGAGTCGCGCCGCGGCGATGATGTCCTGATTGTCCGCCGATCCGGACCCGTCGGTGGAGATGGCGACGGGGATGCCCGCACTAAGCATCTCCATCACAGGCGGCATGCCCGACCCGAGGATGGTGTTCGCGAGCGGGTTGTGCACGACCGCGGCGCCCGTGCGCGCGAGGATCTCGACGTCCCGTGGCCCGCAGTTGACCTGGTGGGCAAGGACCGTGGCTGCGTCGAGGATCCCGATCTGATCGAAGTACTCCACCGGGGTCAAGCCTGGCTCGATCGCCTCCGTGAACCAGCGAGTGGTCTTCGGCTCCTCGGAGCTGTGGATGTGGAAGAGCGTGTCGTGCGCCCGGGCCCAAGCCTTCTGTGGTACGAGGACGGCGCGGGAGTTGGAAAAGTCCTGGTCCGGGCCGGGCACGAAGCGCGTTCTCCTGCAGCCTTCCTGGATCGCGAGGGCGGCTTCGAGCCTGCGCAGCGCGTCTTCAGGCCTGTCGAGGAGCTCCGGGGTGTAGAAGCGGTCCTGACCGCCGATCGCGACGATCATCGTCGTCCCCGCAGCCTCGTTTGCGCGGGCGATGTCCTCGCAGTGGTACTTGTTGTAGTTGCAGTGATGCACCATCGAGGTCGTGATGCCGTAGTGGATGTCGCAGACCCGGGCCATCAGGTAGGTCACGAGCTGAGGCGTGCACCCCAGCTTCACGGTGAGCTCGGCGCGCTTGGCGTTGATGAAACCCGTATAGGGATTGACCGCGTGGTCCAGCCACGCCGTCAGCGGCTCGTCCTTGGCGATGCCGATGATCGGCTGCTCGTGGTCGTGCCCGTGGGCCTTCACGAACGCCGGCAGCAGGATCACCTCCTGCAGGGGGATGGCGTCCGCCGACGGGACCTCCCGGCGGGTGTGGAGGATGCGTAGCTCGCTCCCCGAGGGCTCGAGCAGGCGACGCCCCGCGTCGTCAGTGTAGGGGCCGACTTCCAGGATGGCATCGCGCTGGGACAGCACGTAGCCGTCATGGATGCGGCGCGTGCGGTCGGGCTCGGCCAGGGGCAGCAGGAAGCGCGCGCGGCAGACGAGACGGGGCGGGTGGTCCATGGTCATCCTCAGGCAACATCCGTTTCGGCGATCTCAGGTCGCCAGCTTCCCGAGCGCACGCAGCACCTTCTCGGGCGTGAACGGCCAGGTCCTGATCCAGACGCCCACGGCATCGTGGATGGCGGCGGCGATGGCTGGAGCCGCGCCGTTGCACGAGATCTCGGAGATGGACTTGGCGCCGAACGGGCCGAAGGGGTCGTCCGTCTCGACCAGGATCACCTGGAAGTCGTCGGGCAGGTCCCCGATCTGGGGCACCTTGTAGTCGACGAAGTTGGCGTTGAGGCAGCGGCCCTGCCCGTCGAGCAGCATCTCCTCGTAGAGCGAGTGACCGACGGTCTTGAGCACGGCGCCGTACATCTGGCCCAGGGCCAGCTCCGGGTTGATCGGCGTGCCGGCGTCCTGCAGGGCGTAGTACTTGCGCAGCTTCACCTTGCCGGTGCGTGTGTCGACCGCCACCTCGCAGAAGTGGGCACCGTAGGGGAACGACCCCTTGTCGCTGATGAAGCACCCCGAGGCCGTGAGCTGGCCGCGACCCGTGCCGCCCTGGGTGCGACGCGCGACCTCCTCGTAGGTCACCGAGCGACCGGACCGGCTCATCACGCGCGAAGGGAACTCGAGGCGTAGGTTCTCCTCGGGCTCGCCCAGCATCTCTGCGGCCTCCCGCAGGAGCAAGCGCTTCATCTCGAGGGCCGCGTTGCGTGCCGCGCCCCCCGAGAAATAGGTGCCCGACGATGCGTAGGCTCCCTTGTCGAAGGGTGTGACGTCGGTGTCGGCCGCGATGACCGAAACGTCTTCCATGCGCGTGCACAGGGTCTCGGCGGCGATCTTGACCACCACCGTGTCGAGTCCGGTGCCCAGGTCCGTGCCGCCCGAGAGCAGCATGAAGGTCCCGTCGCCGAACATCGTGACGGCCGCGTTGGCCGAGTCCAGGCTCGGCAGGCCGGAGCCTTGCTGAATGATGACCACGCCCTTGCCGATCTTCACATCGGGATCGGCGCTCACCTCGCGCTTGCCCCACTCCAGCATGCGGGAACCCTGCTCCAGCGCCGGTCCCAGGCCGCACGAGAAGACCTTCTGTGGGCTGCCCTCGCGCCCCTCGCCCAGACAGCGCAGGATCTCGAGCATCGAGCCCTCCCGCACCCGGTTCTTCTCCAGGAACTCGAGGTGGTCGATGCCCAGCTCGGCGGCCAGCTCGGCTGCCGCAAGCTGCAGGGCGAAGCTCCCCTGGGGAGCGCCGTACCCCTGGTAGGCGCCGGTGGGCGGAATGTTGGAGTAGTAGGTGTGCACCTTGAACAGGACGTTGTCGCACATGAAAAGGGGCAGCGACTTGGAGCAGGAGTTCATGGGCACGGTGAGGCAGTGGCCGCCGTAGGGGCCGGTGTTGGCCTCCAGGTCCATGAGGATCGCAGTGAGGCTCCCATCGCGCCGCGCGCCAAGCTTGATCCGGACTCGCATCACATGGCGGGTGCGGGAGGCGATGAACTCCTCTTCCCGGGTCAGACGGAAGAGGATGTCGCGGCCGGTCACCCAGGTGCAGTACGCGGCGACTTCTTCCAGCACCATGTCCTGCTTGGAACCGAATGCACCGCCCACGCGCTCCTTGACCACCCGGATGCGATTCTCGGGGACGCCGAGGATGCGGCCGATGATCCGCCTCAGGTGCCAGGGCACCTGGGTGGACGCGTGAATCACGAGCCGATCGGCCTCCATGCGCGTGTAGACCACATGGGGTTCGGCCGGTGTGCATTGCACCTGCGCGGTCTCGTACTCGCGCTCCAGGACGACGTCGGCTTCGGCGAATCCCTTGTCGATGTCCCCGATCCCTCCCGACACCGAGGCCGCGAGGTTCGAGTGCGGGTCCGCGTGGATGGGGAACTGGTAGATGATGCGGCCGTCGCGCGGCTCGGCACCCCGGTTGTAGGCGTCGAGATCTGCAGGCGCTCCCACCACGTACTCCACCTTGCTGCGGTGCAGGATGGGGGCGCCGGGCGCCTTGGCCTGGTCGATCGTGAGTACCGGAGGCAGGACCTCGTACTCCACCTCGATGAGGTCAAGCGCCTGGCGGGCGATCTCCTCGGTCTCGGCCACCACGGCCGCGACCCGGTCGCCCACGTGCAGGACCTTCTCGCCGAACATCTTGCGGTCGTATGGCGACGGTTCGGGAAAACTCTGTCCCGCCGTGTTGTACCAGACGTCCGGGCAGTTCTTGTGCGTCACCACCAGCACCACGCCCGGCAGCGCCTCGGCTCGCGACCCGTCGATGCGCTTGATGTAGGCGTGTGCGTGCGGGCTGCCGAGGATCTTGAGGTGGCAGTGGCCCGGTCGGACCCGATCCTCGACGAAGGCCGCGGCCCCCCGGGCCAGTTGATAGCCGTCGACCTTGCGGCGGTTCTTGCCGACGTGGCGCAGGTCCTCGCGGAACTCCGGCGCAATGAAACCTTTGTAGTCCGGGTCCCGGCGCCGCTTCGACGCCAGTTCCACCGCGTTGAAGACCTGCTCGTAGCCGGTGCAGCGGCAGAAGGTGCCGGAGAGCGCGTCGCGCACCTGTGCGCGCGTGGGAGCCTCGACCTTCTCGAGCAGCTCCTGGATGGCCATCAGCATCGCGGGCGTGCAGTAGCCGCACTGCACGACTCCCGCGTCGACGAAGGCGGTCTGCAACGCCGCGAGCTCCCGTGGGGCCGCCAGTCCCTCGACGGTGCGGATGGCGCGACCGGCGACCTGGCCCATCAGCAGCAGGCACGTGTTGACGAGGCGCCCGTCGAGCAGCACCGCGCAGTTGCCGCAGGTGCCCTCGCCATCGCACCCGGCGCGCACCGAGAGGATTCCCTCGCGCCGCAGGACGTCCTTCACGCCTTCGTGGGCCTCGGCCTCGATGATCCTCGGGAAGCCGTTCAGGGTGACGGTAAACCGCATCTAGCGGCGCCCCTCTTGGTTCCAGGCACTCCGCAGGGCCCTCTCGACCAGGGTGGCGGCGAGCTGCCTCTTGAAGGGGGCCGAGCCCCGGATGTCGGTGATGGGGTCAACGTGGGCCGCGACCAGCGCGTCGATCTCGTCGCGCGCAGGGAGCGCCCTGCCCTGGAGCGCCGCCTCCACCGGCCGCAGCCGGACCACCGTTCGGGCCACGCCGCCGACCGCCACGATCGCGTCTCGCACGCGACCTGCCCGGATGCGGAATGACACGGCTGCTGCGACCAGGGACAGGTCGTTGGCCGTGCGGCTGTGGTTCTCAACGGCGACGCGCACGTCGCCTTGCGAGTCGGGCACCTCGACCGAGAGCACGATGCCGTCGCGCTCTCCCAGGACCCAGCTCTCGAGGTCCCGCTCGAACTCCCCGGCATCTGTGGCCACGCGGAGCCGCGCGCCGAGCGTCAGCAGCACCGGAATCAGGTCGGCGCACGAGCGGCAGACGCCGAGGTGACCACCGATCGTGGCGACGTTGCGGATGTTTCGATTCGCGTGGTTTAGGGCGGCCTGATGGATGGCCGGATGGACGATTTCGGATTCCAGGATCTCCTGGAGGGTGGCCATCGCGCCGATGGAGACGCGCGCTTCCCGCCGTGTGATGCCGCCCAACCCCAGCCGACCGAGCCAGACCAGATGCTCCGGCGCCTCCCTGGCCTTGCGATTGTTGACCTCAGTGCCCCCCGCCAGGAAACACGCCCCACCCCGGAGCTCTCGCCTGAGGCGCAGAGCGTCCTCGACGGTCTCCGGTTCGTGAAAGTGGCTGGCCATTCGTCAATTCCCCGGTGGTGCGCCACGATATCGAGACTGGCGCAGGCGCAGTTAGCAGTATTGCCAGGCCCGGGGCCCGTGTCAACTAAACAGTTCGTCTTGCAGCTGTTTCGGCATCAGCAGGGGGGGTCGGAGTGACGTGGGGCTAGAACTCCAATCACGATCGTCGCCGTCAACCTCGTTTGCATGGCGGAGGTGGCTGTTTCGGCAGCTTTCCGCCACGTCACGCCGCTGGAATTGGACGTTCCAAGGCGCTTGGCCGCGGGCCTCTGTGTTTGTCGCAACCCGGGTCGGTTCTTCGCCGAGCCGCCAGACACAGGCGCTGATTGCAGCGCCCCTGTCGGCCACGAGTCACCCTGGTTTCTTCTGCGTCGAACGCGTAGACCCTGACTGCTGTCAGCGGCTGTAAGTTATAGCGACTATTGGTCGGGACGGCGGGATTCGAACCCGCGACCCCTTGAACCCCATTCAAGTGCGCTACCAGGCTGCGCCACGTCCCGACCGGGTCATTTCAACATCGAGAGAATGTCTTCCAGCTCGCGGCGCGTCTGCTTGAGCGCGCGGCGAAGGCTTTCTACTTGG
>DATKMD010000122.1:0-10577 GCA_035542075.1 Thermoanaerobaculaceae bacterium | reverse complement strand
CCCGGGGACTCCTCCGGCTGGCGCGACTCGCCGGCGTCAACCTCGAGGACGAGCTTGCCGAGGAACTCGCGTGGCTCGCCCACGCGTGCGGGCCGCTCCGCGACCTCGACGTCTTTCTCACGTGGGTGGCCGCGGAGGTTGCGTCGGCAGGCACCGCACCCGAGATCCGCGACGCGATCCTCCTCGTCCTTTATGAGCGGCGCCGCGTGGCGTTCGACGCTGCGCGCGTCGCGGTCACTTCGCCGCGCTTGGGTGCGCTTCTCGCCCTGATGCGGCGCCAGCCGCCGTCCGTCCCCGCGGGGTCACCTGGCGCGCTCCCGGTCGGAACCGTGGCGGCCACTCTGGTCGGCGGCGAGGTCCGGCGCCTCGCGCGCTGGCGGCGCCATGATGCTGCAACCCTGACGGATGGCGAGGTGCACCGCATCCGCATCGCGGCCAAGCGCGCACGGTACGCCCTCGAGTTCTTCGCCCCGGTCCTTGCGCCGGATGTGCGACGGGTCGTGCGGACTCTGGTGCGGGTGCAGGACACGCTGGGAGCTCACCAGGACGCTTCGTTTGCCGTGGGACACCTCGAGACGCTTGCGAAGGAGATGCAGGAATCCGGGGCGGACCTGCAGACGCTGCTCGCGCTGGGCGGGCTCCGGCACGCCGCCGCGAAGCGGCAGGCAGGCCAGCGTGAGGAGTTCTCGGCGAGGGCGCCCCGCCTGTGGCGTCGGCTCCGCGGGTTGCGCGCCCGCCTCGTCGAAGTTGCGGGCGGCGAAACCGCATCGTAGAGCCGGGCTGCACGTGCGGGGCTGCGGCCTGGCTGACCTCCGCCGTTCCCTGCGGTTCTAGAAATTGCGGGTGTAGGTGTAGAGGAACGGCACCGGGCGGCAGTTGTGCACCGGCGGCGAGAACTTGAGCGCCCGAGCCTCACTCTCGGCGCGCTGCACCAACTCGGGGATCCCCGTGGTGTCCCGTACGACCTTCGTGGACACCACGCTGCCGGCCGCGTCGACGGTGGCCTCGAGCACCACCGTGCCCACGCTCTGTCCCTCGGTGAACGAGAGCGGGACGCCGGACAGCAGCTCTGCGGTTGCCTTGTCCGGCGTGCAGGGCTCTTGGCTCTGCACGTACTTGCCGTGCACCCAGCCGGTCGCCCCGTCGGCGAGCTTCACGCGAACCCACTCGCCGTCCCGACCGAGCACCTCGAGTCGTTCGCCCTTCTTCACCCGAGCGACGGTCGCAGCGCTGGTGGTCGGCTGCTCCCGCACGTTGAGCCTGCTGCCCGTGACCCGGACGTATTCCTGCGGGGGTGCAGGTTTCGCCTCCGGGGCCGGTATCACGGGCGCCGGGGCCGGAGGCGGTGGTGGGACCGCGGTCTTGCAGGCGGCCAGGGCCCCGAGCATGGAGAGTGCGACAAGGGCGCCACGGAGTCGTCTCTTCGTGCGCTTCACCTCACACATTCTATGCGAGAACTCGCGACCGCATGCGCTTGCCATCGGTATACTCGAATCCGAAGGCACACGTGGAGACCCTGCCGGGACGCGCCCCGGAACCCGAGCCGGCGACTGAGCGCGCCGATTTGACACCGAGAGGACGTCTCCCCTTCATTCCCATCTTCCTCGTTCTGGCGTTGTTCCTGACGCTGTTCGACGGGGTCTTCCTCCGCGGCGAGACGTTCTGCGAGCGTGACCTGGCGGCGCTCGAGAGACCGCTGCGCGTCCTGCTCGTGCGCCTCTGGCAAGAGTCCCAGGGGCTGCCGCTGTGGAACCCCCTCGTCAACATGGGCCAGCCTTTTGCGGCCAACCCCCACGCGGCGGTGTTCCACCCGCTCTCCTGGCTCTTCCTGATCCTGCCGTGGGAGCTCGCCTTCAGGCTCCAGGTGCTGCTCCCCCTGCTGGCCTCGTTCGCCGGCATGATCCTCCTGCTGCGGACGATGGGGCGAAGCTTACCCGCGGCACTGCTTGCCGGGTGCTCATGGGGGTTCGGCGGGTTGATGCTCTCACTCACCAACCTGCTGCCGATGCTGCTCACGGTCGCCCCCGTCCCTGCCACGCTGGCGTTTGCGGTGCGACTTGTGCGCCGCGGGAGTCGCGCCGACGCCCTCGGCCTTGCGGCCTGCTTCGCGCTCGTGTGCGCCGGGGGTGAGCCTGTGACGGTGCTTGCGGCCCTCCTGCTGCTCGCGGCTGCCGGTGCGGGGCTCTCGTCCGACACGGGGCCCGCCGTGGACCGGGGACAGAACGTACTGGTCCCCTTCGCGCGGGTCGCCGGCGCGGCTCTCATGGGCGCCGCCGCGGCCGCAGTGGTCATCCTCCCGGGTCTCAGCCTGGCGGCGAGGTCCGTTCGCTCCGCAGGCCTCTCGCTCGAGAGATCTGAGACCTGGTCCCTGCCGCCGATCCGGCTGCTCGAGCTGGTGCTCCCACACCTGATGGGCCACACCGAGGGCATCACCGCCGCGGCGTACTGGGGCTCCTCGGCCTACCCCGTGAAGCAGTTCCCGCTGATCTATTCGATCTACCCCGGGCTGCTGATCGCCGCGCTGGCCGTCGCGGCCCTCGGGCGCCCGCGCCGGGAGCGCCTGGTTTGGGCGAGCATCGGCGGCGCCGGGCTCCTGCTCGCCTTTGGAGGCCACGCACCGCTTTGGCTCGCGCTCCGGACCGTGGTGCCGTTCTCGGGAGGTCTCCGCTACCCGGAGAAGCTGATTGTCTTGACGGTGTTTGCCGTCACCGTGCTGGCCGCCGCGGGCCTCGACGATCTCCTCGCGAGGGAGCGGCGTGCCATGCGGCGGGTGAGCGTGCTCCTGGCGACGGCAGCGGGGCTCGCCGCCGTGGCGGGGATCACGGTCTTCGCCGTGACGACGTGGAGGGGCGCCGCTGTCTGGGAGTCGCTCGGAATCCCGATCGGCGCCACGGCGGTCTTCGCGCAGCGCTTCCCGGCTGACTGCGCCGTCGCCTGTTCCGTAGGCCTCGCTTCCCTCCTCGGCCTTTCCGTCCTTGCTCGGCGCGGCTCCGCGCGGGCAACGGCGTTGCTCGCGGCGGCGCTCGTGGTCGATCTCCTCGTCGCCGGCAAACCGCTTGTCCCGACCCGGCCACCCGCCGAGGTGGATGCCCTTTCCCCTGTGCTTCGCCCCCTCATCGAGGCCCCCGCCGCTGGTCGGCTGTTCAACCTGGCCGAGTGGCACCCCCCCGGCCCGATCTTCGCAGCCGTCCCCACCAGCCCGCTTCCTGCCGTCCGGGGCATCGCCACGGCCATGGACACCGATGCCGATCTCACCCAGCTCGACTGGTCGGCGAGGGCGACTCGCCTGTTCTGGCGGACCGTGGGCGCTGACAGCCGGGCAATGGCCCCGCTGCTCCTCCGCCGCGGCGTCGGTGCCGTGCTTGCGTACAAGGACGCACCGCGAGCCCGCGCTGCGCTCACCTTCCTGCGTGACCCTCAGCCCGATGCGTTCTGTGCAGACCGCATCGTGAGCTTCGATGGCGACGAGGCATGGGTCGCTGCGGTCCTCAGCCTCGGTCCCGAGGTCAGGACCGCGACCCTCGTCGAGGGTCAGGACGCGCTCGGCCTCCCTTCGAGGCCAGCGTCGTGCCGCGCCGAGATCGTCGCCCGCAGCCCCGAACGACTCGACATCGCATTCTCCGGGGCCGGGCCGGTCAGCTCATTGCTCGCAATCAACCAGACCTGGGATGAGGGGTGGTCGGCGACCATGGACGGTCAAGCGACCCGACTCTGGCGCACCGATGTGAGCCTGTCCGCCGTCGTGGTGCCGCCGGGGAGGCATCGGGTGAAGCTCCTCTATCGCGACCGCGCGATCGAGCGGTCGCGTTTCGTGTCTGGCGCGGCGGTCCTGCTGGGACTGAGCATCGGCGGGATCGGGCTCGCCCGGCGCCGCAAGCCCTGAGACGCTAGAAGTGACCGACCGCCGTCGGGCGGTCCGGGGACCGTCCTCAGACGCGGTTCAGCGACCGACGGGCAGCGCACCGTCGCGGCGGACCGTCCAGCGCTCATGGCCATAGCGCTCGCGCTCCAGCAGCCGGGCCCGCGCCACCTCCTCAGCAGTCAGCGTCGAAGGGACGAAATTGGCCCCGAGCGTCTCGGCAAAGCCGGCCGCAACCGCATCGCAAAGCACCTCGGGCAGCGGCGGTGCTCCGAGCAGATCCGAGAGCGTCGTCACCGCAGAACGCAGCGAGGCGTCGTCCTGCAGGCCGAGACAGCCGGCCTGCAGCGCACCGTCCCAGCCCTCCAGGATCGAGCCGTGCTGAAGGATCGAGCCGCCCTGGCGACGCATCGCCGACCCGACCAGCTTGCGCCCGTGCGCGACCACCTCGCCGGCCGCCGGCCCGATGAAGCAGGGGATCGCCTCAGTCGGGCTGATGTGCCCGCCTTCCGGCTCACCCGAGACCCGGGCCGGCACGCCGAGCTTGCGGAGCCCCGCCACCAGGGCTCGGCAGATCAGCTGGTAGGAAGCCTGAAGGTCCTGGGAGAAAGGCCCCTGGCCGAGCGCGGCCAGCACCGAGTACGTGAGCTCCAGATGGTGGAGGACGGCCCGCCCGCCGGTCGGCCGCCGCACCACGTCCACCCCGTGGGAGGCGCAGAACTCCGCGTCGGCCACGTCGTACGGTTGCGAGAAGCCCAGCGAGAGGCAGGGTGGCCGCCAGCGGTAGAGGCGCAGCACCGGCGGGGAGCGCCTGGCGTCCACCGCGTCCACCAAGGCTTCGTCGGCCGCCATGTTCCAGGCGCCGCCGTGGAAACCGTCGAGGATCAGCCGCCACTGCACGGGCCGAAGTGTAGCCCGAAGGCGCTCCGCCGCTCGGGCCCGCTCCTTCCTCAGGGCCGGCGGAACTTCATGGCCCGGTCGTAGGGGGTGATGTCAACGAGCTCACCGGCGCTCACCTGCTCCTTAACGGAGCGCCAGAAGTCCACCGTGAACAGGTCGCCGTGAACGAGCTCGAACACACCCTTGAGGCGCTGGGGGATCCCCGAATAGCTTCGCATCTCGTCGATGAAGAAGTCGTTGGCAGTCGCGACGATCCGGTCCTCCTCGGGGACGAACTCCTCGCTCTCGTCGTAGGTCCTGGGTTTCCGCGAGAAGCTCGCCTGCTCGATGGGGATCACGTCGTCGTAGTCGAAAAGCACGACCCTGCCACGCCTGGTGACGCCGTAGTTCCACGTGTTGAAGAGGTCGCTGGGGAAGATCCCGGTCGCCGCCAGGTCTTTCAGGAAGTAGCCGAAGTCCAGGATCGTTCGCCGCAGAGCCTCCGGGTCACGCTCCTCCGCCATGAACATCGGCAGCGGTATCACCTTGCGCTGAACGTACAGGTGACGGATCACAACGTGGTCGTCCTTGAGGCTCACAATGTCCTGCGCCGCTTGCCGGAGCTCTGCCAGCAGCTGTCTGTCGAAGCGCTCCCGCCGGAATCGGAGGTTTTCGAACTCCTGGGTGTCCACCAGGCGGCCCACCCGGTCGCGCCGGCACACGAGCGCGTACTGGTCCATCACCTCGCGCCTCGTGCTGGTCTTGTCCGTCATCGCGGCGGAGCGCAGAAAGCACGGCCGGTCCTTGATGACCTTGAAGACGTAGCTGTAGGCGGGGAGCGTGAAGACGGTCATCACCGCGCCTTCCTTGCCGGGCGCGATGACGAAGCGCTCCTTCGAGCGGTGGATGAAACGGTGGAGATCCCGGTAGAACTCGGTTTTTCCGTGGCGGTTGTAGCCGATCGAGATGTACAGCTCCGCGAGCGGCTTCTCCGGCAGGATCGAGCGCAGAAACTCGATTAGCAGGTCGTGCCTCTCGACGAGGACGTGAAAGTACGAGAAGGCAAAGCTGAACACCTTGCTCACCTCGGCCTCGGCGAGCAGCACCGTGTCCACGAACACTCCGGCGTCGCCGTTGTAGAGCGGGAGCACGAGCGGGATAACGCGGTCGACGGCGACGATCCGCCCCACCAGATAGGCAACCTTGTTACGGTAGAACGGGGAGCGGATCACCTCGATGCGGTACTCGCCGGTGGGACCGAGGAGGGGCCAGAGGTAGAGGTCTATCTCGCCGCCGACCAGGTCTGCGTCGCGCTCCGGGTCCTCGTAGGGCACGGTGAATTTGTAGTCCCTCAGAATGTCCCGGATGAGCTGCCGGGTGTCGCGGCCCCCCTCGTAGCGGTTGAAGATCGGCTCGCCCTGCGCGTCCTCGACCGGCCGTGGGTTCCAGTGGAAGAACTCTGTCCGCCGATTGATCCCGACGGTGCCGAAGATCCTGCGCGTGACCGAGTTGAAGAACGTCTCCGCGAGCTCGACATCGTGGCGGCCCTGGATCGAGCGGGCGAACTGTTCCTTGACGGACGCCCACAGCGTCTCATCCCTGACGTTCTCCCCGGGCTTGCCGGCGACCGCGTCGGCGACCTCCCGCAGGACCTTCTCGTAGAGGTCGAGCCGCTCCAGCGCGTCCTCGTGACGGCCCTTCCAGTCCCTGGTCTGAAAGCGCCACTTCGAGCGCTTCGTGATGCTGGCGAACTCGTTTGTGTAGGTGTCGAAACCGTCCCTGATCTTCGCGGCCGCGTCAAGGGAAAACTGGTCCGCAGGGGTCTCCCCGCTCCCGCCGTGCCTCTCGGCCACTGGCGCGTGTTTGGCGCGCACGGGTCAAGTATGCCCCACCCCAGGGGGGCCGGAACTCAGTTCCACCTTTTCAGCTGCGGCCACGCCTGCTGCAGCGTCTCAAAACCCTTCGGTTTCCGGCACAGGAACACAGTGAAGTGCTCCTGGCGCATGGCGTAAAGGTGCCCGACCTCGGCGACGGGCTTCACATCGGAGAACCACCGTTCCACACCCGCCCGGGTGTCGCCGAGCACGATCAAGCAATCCCCCGTGTAGTCCCGCGGCCCCCAGTACCAGTAGTTCAGATGCCCGGAGATCGCCTTGGGGAGACCGAGCCTCGGGCCGTAAAAGTCGATCGCCCCGGCCTGACCGTAGTCGTTGCCGAAGATCGCACAGCGAGCCTGATCCTCGGGCGGGAGTGCGTGGTACACCCTGGCCACCGTTTCGGCCATTTCCGGCCAGCCGAAGCGATCGGCGAACAGCTGCGGCAGCGCGCTCGTCAAGCGGTGCTCGATCCTCGGCTGCTCGAGGTGTATTGCCCGTGTGTAGCGCAGGTAGGCCTCGGGAGGCAGGATCGGCGCGGCGAGCGGCGCGAGTGCCGCACCCGAGAGAGCCACCAGCGCCACGTACGAAGGCTTCACCCAGCTCCAACGGGGCCAGGTCAACACGTACTCGAGCGCCGTCGCCCCGGCGGCAAACAGCATCGGGTACGCGGGGAGCGGGTAGTACACCCGCCCGTGCACAACCAGTAGCACCCCGATCGTGGTGAGGTAGGCGAGCGCGAGCGCCCTGTACAGCCGTCCCTCGCGGCGCGCCAACAGGTGCCAGAGACCCGCCAGCCACACGGGGGTGACGAGCGGGCCCAGGAAGATCGCCTGCTGGGCAATGAACTGAAACGCGGAGAGCTCCACGTTGCGCTGGTCGCGCCGGATGTTGGCGAGCAGCTCCACGTGCGGGAAGTGGTGCTGAATCACCCACGCGAGGTTCGGGAGGAAGATCAGGAACGCCACCAGCCCGCCGAGGAGGAACCAGCGGTTGGCCATCAGGCGGCGCTCCGCCGTCAGGAGCAGCCCGCAAACTAGCGCGAAACCGAACAGGAGGACGGTGTCCTTGTTCTCCAGGCCGATACCGGCCAGCACCCCGAAGGCGAGCCATAGCTTCGTGTTGCCGGTCTTGATGATGCGGATCAGGACCAGCGCACACCCCATCCAGACCAGCGGCTCGATCGAGTTCATCGAGAGGTAGCTGCCGACGAAGAGGTAAGCCGGGGCCAACGCCACCGAGAGTGCGGCCAGCCCTTGCGCGAAGCGCTTCCCGCCCAGCTCCCGCACGAGGGCGCCGGTGAGCAGGACGAGACCGGCACACGCGAGGGCGGGCAGCAGCCGGATCGCAAGCATCGAGTCGCCGAACAGGGAGCGCGCGAGCCACGCCTGCACCGCCGTGAGCGGCGGCATGTCCACGTATCCCCAGGCGAGGTGCTCGCCGCACGCGAGGAAGTACAGCTCGTCGATGAACAGCCCGTAGACGCCGGCGGTAGCGAGGTGAAAGACCAGTGTGGCTGCCGCGACGGCCGCGACGATCGCGCACCCGTTGCCCAACCGCACCGGGCGCACGAGCGCTTGTCCAGAAACCGAGACGCTTTCCTGCGGTGATCCTCCCACGGTCCTTGCCCTCAAGGCGCCGGACGGCGCGCGGTGAGCGTACCATTCCCCCCTGGCTCCGACCTCCATGCGCGCGCCGAGTACGTGCTATCGAGGGGCCGCGACTGCGGACGGAAGAAAGTGACGCCCACCGCGCGAGGAAGATGAAGCGCCGGCAGTTGCCCTTCACGGGGGCCGGTCTGCCGGCGCAAGACTAGGCTTCGAGGATGCGATCTAGTTGCTGGCCTGCAGTTGGACCACCGGCAGCCTGGAGCCGTCGGAGCCCTTCCTGTAGGTGAACTCGACCTTCTGGATCGCCTTCGGCCCGCCAGGGATCTCAATCGCCTTCGTCTCGCGGCCCGGACCCAGGTACTTGTTCAATGTCACGTCGAATGTCTGCCCGTCCGCGACGTAGACCTTGACGTTAAGAATCTCGAGGGGACTCTCTCTGACCATCAAGCTCAGCTTCGCAAACGCACCCGGATCGCCGGCCACCGTGATCACCTCGGGGGTGGTCCGATAATCCACGATCCTTTGCCCCAGTCGCTGCCATCCCTCCGCCCCTGCCGTGGCAACTGCAAGTACCAGACACAGCCCGACGAGAAGCACCAGAAAACGGTTCGACATCATCGCGTCTCCCTTCCTTGCCTTTGCGGCGAGACCCTGCAGCTTTGCCGACGAACCTGCCACCCGGTGTGGCGTTTCGCAGCCACCCCCCATACGCACGACAGAGTCGGAGGGTTTCACGTCGATGCCTAGGAGAGTGTGTCGGCCGGAACCACCGCGGCCGACGACGATGGCGATACCTCGCCGTTCGCCCGGGTGTTCACGCCCGGCGCGCGGCACTATTTGCGGTTCAGAGCGCCGCGATCCTGTACGCCATCGGGATCGTGATGTCGGTGCACCCACGCCAGCGCTCGATCCGTCGAATCGCCTCCTCGCCCTGGCCCTTGACCTTGTCGAAGAGCTCCCGGTAGGACGGAAACCGCTGGACGGCGTCGTAGTCCTGAACACGCCGAGGGCCGCGCGCCGCGGCGGCCTCCCACGAGGCTGCGACCTTCTCGGTCTCATCGACCGCGTGCGACCACGGCGAGCCGGGTGCGTGGTCGATGATCACGGTGTCCGGCGCGAGGGTCGCGGCGTGGGCCAGAGCGGCACCGGGATCAGGAATCTCGTGGAGCGCGAACTCGAACAGCACGACGTCGGCGCGCTCGGCCACCGCCATGAAGTCCTTCTCGACCAGGTCGAACCGGTCCTCGATTCCGAGCAGTCGGGTGCGCTCGGCCAGGGCGGCAAGCGCAGCGGCGTCGGAGTCCACGGCAATCACCTTTCGGGCCACCCGGCCGTAACCGGCAAGCTGGCCGCCGCCGGCTCCGACGGACAGCATGACCTTGTTGCCGAACTCGTAGAAAGCGAGAAGGTTCGCGAGAAGCGCGGCGTAATCGGTGGCCATCTCTCCTCCCGGCTCGGGCGACCAACCTGCTACCAGGGATACGGATGACGGACGCTGTGGTTCCGTCCGCAGTGGCGCGGCGACTCGTCCATTGGCCCGCGCAGCTGAGCGTTGTGACCAGGGATCCGCGCCGCCTTGTCTTTTCCCGGGCGGGTCGCTACGCTCCAGAGTCGCCCGGTGCTCCGGGTAGTGGAGGCGGGATGAAGATCTCCCACCGCGCCATCTCGATCCAGGAATCCCCGATCCGCAAGCTGGCGCCGCTGGCCGCCGCCGCCCGCGCGCGCGGCGTCAAGATCTTCACCCTCAACATCGGCCAGCCGGACGTTGCCACACCGCCGGAGTTCCTGCGGGCGGTGTGCGGGTTCAAGGACAAGGTCCTGGAGTACGGGCCCTCCGACGGTCTGCCGCAACTGCGCGAGGCGATGGCCGCCTACTTCGCGCGCTACGAGATCGCGCTCGACCCGGGAGAGATCCTGATCACCAACGGCGGCTCGGAGGCGATCCTTTTCGCGTTCAACGTCGTGGCTGACCAGGGCGACGAGATCATCATCCCCGAGCCTTTCTACACCAACTACAACGGCTACGCGGAGATGGCGAGCCTCAAGGTGGTTCCGGTGCGCACCCGCGCCGAGGACGGCTTCCACCTTCCCCCCGACGATGCGCTCGATGCCGCGGTCACGGCGCGCACGCGTGCGATCCTCGTCTGCTCGCCCAACAATCCGACGGGAACCGTGCTCGCCTGGGAGGAGCTCGAGCGCCTTGCGGCGTTCGTCCGCCGCCACGGGCTCTTCCTGATCGCGGACGAGGTGTACAAGGAGTTCACCTACGACGGCCGCCGCCACCGCTCGGTGCTGGAGCTGCAGGAGATGGAGGAGCGCGTGATCGTGGTGGACTCGATCTCCAAGCGCTTCTCA
>DATKMD010000121.1:0-6591 GCA_035542075.1 Thermoanaerobaculaceae bacterium | reverse complement strand
GCTGGGGTTCATGGGGCACGCCACCGCCTTCAGCGAGCTGCAGCTGCACACACCCTTGCTCATCCGCTGGCCCGGCCGGCCGGGCAGGCTCGTCACCCACCGCACCTCCCACAACGACCTGGCGCCCACGCTGCTCTCCGGAGTCTTCGGCTGCACCAATCCGCCGTCCGACTATTCGAGCGGGCACAGCCTCTTCTCGGAGGCGCAATGGGACTGGCTCGTCGCGGTCAGCCACAACGACTATGCGCTGGTCGAGCCGGACCGGGTGACCATCGTCTACCCAGGCGGCACCGAGATCCGCGATCAGAGCTACCGACTCGCCCAGAACCCGACCCTCTCCCGCGACCACCTGCGCGCCGCGATGCAGGAGATGGGCCGCTTCTACCACTGAACCACCCGTCGCTCCCGCCCTTTGACAGCGGGCGTTCCATCCGCCTAGACTCGCACCAGTTCTCCCGAGAGGGCCGGCTCCTGAGCATCAGCCAACTCTCAGACGATGATCTACTAGAGACTCTGCGCTCTTCGCCGCAGGGCCTGTCCCCTCTCGAGGCCCAGCGACGGCTGCGGGTGTACGGGCCCAACCACCTCGAGAAGGGCCGGGGCGAGCACACTCTGCTGGCGGTTCTGAGGCAATTCACACACCTCCTCGCCGTGATCTTGTGGGTCGCCGCCGCGCTCGCCTTCTTCGCCGAATGGAGCTCGCCGGGCCAGGGCATGGCGAAGGTTGGCTACGCCATCGTTGTCGTGATCCTGGTGAGCGGTGCCTTCTCCTTCTGGCAGGAGTACCGGGTGGCGCAGACCCTCGCCGCCCTGCGGAGATTCTTGCCACAACGAGCGGATGTCTTGCGCGAAGGCACGGCCGTGCAGCTCCCGATCGAGCAGCTCGTTCCCGGGGACGTCGTCCTGCTCGAGCAAGGCGATCATGTCCCGGCCGACTGCCGGCTGATCGAGGCGTTCAGCGTCCGCGTCGACAACTCCGTGATCACCGGCGAGTCACTCGCCATGATCCGCGAGGCCGGACCCTGCAACACGGACGACCTGCTCCATTCCAGGAACATCCTGCTCGCCGGCACCTCGATGGTCCTGGGTCAGGCCAGAGCCATCATCTTCGCCACCGGGATGCAAACGGAATTCGGCAAGATTGCCCGCCTCACCGACACGGCCGAACGTACCGTCTCGCCCTTGCTCGAGGACATCAAGCACTTGAGCCGATGGATCGGGATCCTCTCGGTTCTCATCGGGGTGCTCTTCTTTGCGGTTGCCCGCTTCACCGGTGTTCCGTTCTGGGACGCCTTCATCTTCGCGATCGGGATCATCGTCGCCATGGTGCCGGAGGGGCTACTTCCGACGATGACACTGGCCCTCGTGCTCGCCACCCAGCGGATGGCGAGACGACACGTCCTCATTCGCCACCTGCCGTCGGTCGGGACCCTCGGATCCACGACCGTGATCTGCACCGACAAGACGGGGACGCTGACCCAGAACCGCATGCAGGTGAAACAGCTCTTCGTGGGCGAACAGCCATGCTCCTTCGACCCGTCCATGCCGCCGCACCCACTGGCCGAGGCCTACCTGCCGTTCTTCCTCGTCGCCGGGCTCTGTCACGATCTCAGAAAGGGCCAGCACCTGGGAGCGCCCATCTTCCTGGGCGACCCCATGGAGATTGCCCTGGCCGACATGGCGCACACGGTGCTCCCGAGCTCGACAAAGGCGGAGCGGGTCTACGAGCTCCCCTTCGACACCGACCGCATGCGCATGTCCGCGGTCCACGGCACGCCGGATGGCCCGATGCTGTACTGCAAGGGCGCACCGGAGGCGCTCGCGCCTCTCTGCAACCGGGTCCTGGTAGATGGCGCGCCGCGTCCCTTCACGCCCCCGCTGCGCACCGCCATACTTGCCGCGCAGAACGCGATGGCGGAACGTGGCCTCCGGGTCCTCGCCCTCGCCTACCGCCCGCTCGATTCGCAGTGGACCCCCGAAACACTGGAACAGGATCTCGTGTGGGCCGGGCTCGTCGGCGTACAAGATCCGCCTCGTCGAGAAGTTCAGGACGCCCTCCGGAGATGCCGCGAGGCTGGGGTGCGCGTGATCATGACGACCGGCGACCATCCTCGCACCGCTCTCGCGATCGCGCGAGAAGTTGGGCTCGTCCAGTCGACCAGCCCTTCCGTGATCACCGGCGAGACATTGCGTCATCTTTCGGAGATCGAGCTTCGCCGACTGCTCGAGTCGCCGGAAGTCATCTTTGCGCGCACCGCGGCGGACCAGAAGATGCGCATTGTCGAGGCCCTGAAGCAGCAAGGCCACGTGGTAGCGGTGACGGGCGACGGCGTGAATGATGCCCCCGCCCTGAGGAACGCGCACGTCGGCGTCGCCATGGGGATCATGGGCACGGACGTGGCGAAGGACGCCGCCGACATCGTCCTGCTCGACGACAATTTCGCGAGCATCGTCAACGCGATCGAGGAAGGGCGCGCGATCTTCGAGAACATTCGGAAGTTCCTGACGTACATCCTGGCCCACAACGTGCCCGAGCTCGTCCCCTATCTGGCCTTCTCGCTGTTCCCGATCCCTCTGCCGCTGACTCCGATCCAGATCCTTTCCATCGACATGGGGACCGACTCGCTGACCGCCCTCGGCCTCGGGGTGGAGGCGCCAGATCCTCAAGTCATGCAGCGACCGCCACGATCACCCGGGGAACGGCTGTTCAGTTCCGCGCTGGCGATACGCGCGTATCTCTTCCTGGGTGTGGCCGAGGCCATCACCGCCATGGCCACGTTCTTCTTCGTGCTCTACGGCTCGGGATGGACACACGGGCAGGCACTCGCGGCGAGCCATCCGCTCTATCTGCAAGCGACCACCGCCTGCTTGAGTGCCATCATCGTCATGCAGATCGTGAACGTGTTCCTGTGTCGCAGCACGACCCGGTCCGTGTGGTCCACCGGGTTACTGCGGAACCCCCTGATCCTGTGGGGCGTCGTGCTCGAAGTTGCCCTGATTCTGTTGATCGACTACACCGCGTGGGGCAACCTCATTCTTGGCACCGCGCCCATCGCAGGACATGTCTGGCTGTTCATGATGCCCTTCGCCGTCGGTCTGCTGGTGCTCGAAGAGGTGCGCAAGTGGATGGTGCGCAGGCGGGCACGGACACCGCGCGGCTAGCCGCCTGCGCCTCTCCAGCCTAAGCGCCGGCCGGTAGCGCCGGGAACACTCGCTCCGCGAGGAGCGCGATGGTGCGCAGCACCTTGGCCTGCTCCATGCCCGGCCACTGGACCCGGAAGATGAAGCAGTTGGCGCCGAGGCGCTCGGCGTAGCGTCGGATCTCGCGGACCGCGTCGTCGGGGTCCCCCACGATGAAGCGGTCCGCCACGAGCTCCTCGAACTCGTGCGCGAAGCTGTCTCCCTCGGGCAGCGCCTTGTCCTGGCCCCACGACGCATAGGCCTTGTACTTGGCCTCGAGAAACGGCCGGCATTCCTTCATGGCGGTGCGGCGGTCGGGAGCCAGGTACAGCTCCTTGATGACGGGCAGCTCCGCCGGGAACGGGCGGCCGGCGTCGCGCAGGGCCTGACGATACACGCCCATCTGGCGCTCGAGCACGGCCAGCTTCGCGTGCGGGTTGATGACCCAGGCGTCGCCCAGGCGCGCCGCGCGGGTGACGGCGCCGTCGTTGTTGGCGGCGAACCAGATGGGCGGATGGGGCTTCTGCACCGGGCGCAGCATCATCCGCGCGCGGGTGAGGTGAAAGAAGCGCCCATGGTGCGTCACCTCGTCGCCCGACCACAGCCGCTCGATGACCTCCAGGCCTTCCACCAGGCGCCCCACCCGCTCCTTGGGAGCCACCCCGAACGCCTCGTTCTCCTCGTCGCGATAGCCCAGCCCCACGCCGAAGATGAAGCGCCCCTCGGTGATGACGTCGAGGGTGGCCACCTGCTCGGCCACGTCCACCGGATTGAGCAGTGGGAGGAGGATCACCGTGGCCCCCACCCGCATGGTCCCCGCCTCGGCGGCGAGCCGCGCGAGCGCGGGCAGGCTCTGCACCTCCTGGAACGGCGTCGAGAGGAAGTGCTGGCCCATCACGATGAGGTCGAAGCCGGCATCTCGGGCCGCCCGCACCTGGTCGATGTGCTCGCGAAAGCGATCGACCATGGACACGCCGGGGGGATGCTGCTTGGAGACGATCAGGCCGAACTTCATGGGTTCCTCCAGGGGCTCCACGTCATCGCCGGCACACCGTCATTCGCATCACGCTCTCCGTGCGAAGAATAACACTGCTCATGGCCACTCGGCTCCCCTCGCTTACGCGGCGCTTGACGATGTCGGGGTACCGGGGCAGTATCCCCCCCACGCGTGGGCCCGCAGGCGGGCCGTGACTTGCTGGGCCGGGGGCGGGGACGCCGCGGTCAGCGCACGCATCAACGTCGAGGCGAGCATCCAAGGGGGGACGCGTCATGACCGACCACCGGCCTACGCCACGAACACGCACGCTCCGGAGCCGACTCACGATCGCCCTCGCGGCGGCGGCACTCAGCGCCGTGGTCGCTGCGGGGGCCCTCGCTCAGATGGGCAAGAGCAGTTTGATCGGCAAGCTCGAAGGGCCGGAGGTCGTGACCGACCCGGCGAAGCAGCCCACCAAGTTCAACGAGGCCCCCCAGCTGGCGGCCCTCGTCAAGGCCGGCAAGCTGCCCCCGGTGGCGGAGCGCGTCGGGCAGGATCCTCTGGTCATCAAGCCCCTGCACGAGATCGGCAAGTACGGCGGCACTTGGCGCCGCGGGTTCACCGGCCCGGCCGACTTCTGGAACGGCTATCGCTGCTGCTCGGGACCCGATCATCTGCTGTTCTGGGACTACACGGGCGACAAGGTCACGCCCAACATCGCAAAGGGCTACGAGATGCAGGACGGCGGCCGCACGCTCGTCCTGCACCTGCGCCGGGGCATGAAATGGAGCGACGGCAAGCCGTTCACCGCGGATGACTTCGTCTTCTGGTTCGAGGACATCTACCGGAACAAGGACCTGGTCCCCACCCCCTCCGCGGCGATGGCGATCAACGGCAGGCAGGGCGTGATCGAGAAGGTCGACGCCTACACCGTGAAGTTCAAGTTCCCGGAGCCGTACTACATGCTTCCCGACGTGCTGGCCGGCTCCACGGATCTCGGCGGCCAGGCGTGGCGCGGGGCGCTCGGGCTGGGCGGGTACGCGCCGGCCCACTACCTGAAGCAGTTTCACCCGAAGTACGTCGGCCAGGCCGCCGTGGACAAGCAGGTCAAGGACGCGAAGTTCGACAGCTGGGTCAGGATGTTCCTGGCGAGGAACGACTGGTCGCTCAATCCGGACCTTCCGGTCCTCTCGCCGTGGAAGACCGTCACGCCGGCCAACACCGCCACGTGGACCCTGGAGCGGAATCCCTACAGCGTCTTCGTGGACACGGCGGGGAACCAGCTTCCCTACATCGATCGGGTGGTCCTGACGCTCGCCGAGAACCTCGAGGTCATCAACCTGCGCGCGATCGCGGGCGAGTACGACTTCCAGGCCCGGCACCTCGACCTCGCCAAGGTGCCGGTGTTCATCGAGAATCAGCAGAAGGGCGGCTACAAGCTCTACCTCGATCCTGGGGACTACGGCGGCGACCTGATCATCAAGTTCAACCTGAGCTATGAGGCCGATCCGGAGATCGCGAAGTGGATGAACACGACCGACTTCCGGCGCGCGCTCTCGCTCGGGATCGACCGGGACCAGATCAACGAGACCTTCTGGCTCGGGACCGGCACTCCGGGGTCGGTGGTGCCGGTCGACACCAACAAGTACAATCCGGGGCCGCAGTACCGCAAGCTGTGGGCCACGCTCGACGTCAAGAAGGCCAACGAGATGCTGGACAAGGTCGGCCTTGCCAAGAAGGACGCCGAGGGCTATCGCCTCCGCGCGGACGGCAAGGGCCGGCTCCGCATCGAGATCATGACACTGGGCGGCCAGTTCCTCCAGTTCACCCAGATCGCGGAGATGATCCGGGAGCAGTGGAAGAAGATCGGCATCGACCTGACCGTGCAGGAGGTGGAGCGCAGCCTGGCCCTCAAGCGCACCGCGGCCAACGAGCAGCAGCTCGGCGCGTGGAACAACGACGGCAGCGAGCACCTGTTCACCTTCCCGCTCCACGTCTTCCCGTTCGAGATCGCCGCCGTCGCATCGTCGGGTCCTCTCTATGCCAAGTGGTTCCAGTCCGCGGGGACGCAGGGGAAGGAGCCGCCCGCGCGCATGAAGGAGCTCATGGAGAAGTTCAAGCGGGCGTACGGAGTGCCGGAGAAGGAGCGGATCGAGCTGGGCAAGGAGGTGTGGAAGATCGCCGCCGAGGAGGTCTACATCATCGGCGTGATCGGCATGGGCCCGGCCTCGATGGGGGTGCGGGTGGTCAAGACCGGCCTGGGCAATATCCCGTCGCGCCACTACAACAGCCCGGACGGCAAGACGCCGTCGATCTCACGTCCGGTAACGTTCTTCTGGAAGAAGTAGGCTCGGAGGGCGTCCGGGTCGCCGCCGCCCGTCGGCGGTGACCCGGGCCCGTCATGCTGGCGTACATCGGCCGTCGCATCGTGCTCG
>DATKMD010000120.1:0-29776 GCA_035542075.1 Thermoanaerobaculaceae bacterium | reverse complement strand
GGGGGGCTGGCGGACGGCTTTACGTCTATTTCACCTACGGAATGCACTACTGCTGCAACGTCGTCACGCGTCGCGTCGGGAGGCCGGAGGCCGTGCTCCTGCGAGGGGCTTTTCCGGTTTTCGGCGAACCGCTGATCGTCGCGCGGAGGAACGGTCGGGCCGGAAGACTGCTGCTTTCAGGGCCGGCCAGGCTGTGCCAGGGGTTGGGGATCGACCGGAAGGACGACGGCGCGGATCTCACGTCCGGCGCCGGGATCTGGCTGGCCTCCGACGGGGTTTCTTGCCCCCGGGCCTGGGTGCACCGCCTTCCCCGCGTCGGCGTGGCGTACGCGGGCGAGGCGGCGGGCTGGCCGTTGCGCTTCGTCGTCGATCCGGACGCGAGGGTGCCCGCGCGGCAGGGGCTTCATGCGCGAGGGACCGACGGCGCAGCAGCGCGAGCGCGTGGTTGAAATCGTGTGGTGGCTCCCTTCTGAATAGCAGCCGCTCCCCGGTCATGGGGTGAACGAACCCCAGCACCGCCGCGTGCAACGCCAGTCTTCCGGGTGACACGGGATCGGTCGCGGGCTCGCCGTAAACCGCGTCGCCAAGCACCGGATGGCCGAGGTAGGAAAGATGCACCCGCACCTGGTGAGTGCGCCCGGTCCCGAGCTCCGCCTCGACCAGGCTGGCGCCCGCGAGCGTTTCGAGCGGTCGAACCACCGTGTGGGCGGAGCGACCGCCCTTCCCGGGCGCGAGCGCCGCTCTGCGGGCCCCCGGACGGGGCCGGCCGATTCCGCGAGCCACCAGGACCTCGCCCGCGACACTCCCGCGCACGAGCGCGACGTAGCGACGGTCCACCGTGTGGGCCCGAAACTGGTCCTGCAGGTGTTTGGCCGCCGCATGCGAGAGCGCGAGCACGAGGAGGCCCGAGGTGTCGCGGTCGAGCCTGTGCACCACCAGCACCCGCCGGTGGCGGCCGCTGCGGCGCTCGATTTCGGCTGCGGCGCGCGACAGTACGGTGTCCCGCTCGCCCTCTGCCGTCGGGTGCACCAGCAGACCCGCCGGCTTGTTGACCACCAGCACGTTGTCGTCGAGGTGCACGATCTCGATGGGAGGGGTCTTCGGCACGCGAGCGCGCTTCGGGAGGTTGGGGTTGTGCTCGACCGTGTCTCCCTGTTGCACGAGAGCTCCCGGATCCGTGATCACCTCGCCGTTCAGGAGGACGTGGCCGAGCAACACCTCGCGCTTGGCGTGCGAGTAGGAGGACGCCAGCAGATCCTGCGCCGCGCGCGCGAGCCTGCGCGTTCCTCGTTCCACCACCGGAGGGTAACACCGCGCAGTGGACACCGGCGAGTTCTTCGGGTTAGGGTGGGACGATGGGCGGCGAAAGCGTCGCGGGCGGGGAGGTTGCCGAGCTGCTGAGCCGGGCCGTGCGCGCCGGGCTGGCTGTGGGGTGGGTGGGGCTGGCCGTGCGGGAGGGGGAGGCCGGACTGTGCTGGTGCGCCGGCAGGAGGAGCGTCGGTGGCGAGCCCGTGGAGGCGGACCTGCGGTATGACCTGGCCTCGCTGACCAAGCCGCTGGCGACCGGCACCCTGCTGTTGGTGGCGAGGCGTGACGGACTCGAGCTGGAGACACCGCTCGCCGACCTGCTTCCCGAACTGGGTGACACGACGTGGGGCTCAGTCACGCTGCTGCAGTGCTCGACACACACCGCCGGCTTCCCGACGTGGGCACCGCTCTACGCGTCTCACGGCGCATCGCGGGAGGGCTACCTGCAGGCGCTGAGCGAGCTCACGCCGGCCTCGCCTCCGGGGACACGGGTGGAGTACTCCTGCCCGGGGTTCATCGCGCTCGGCCTGGCCCTGGAGCGCGCCGGCGGGGCCGACCTTGCGACGCTCTTTGCCGATCTCGTGGCGGGCCCTCTCGAGCTCGGCGCCGAGCTCGCCTTCGCGCCACCGCCCGGACTCCCGGTCGCGGCAGGCGAAACACGGTGGCGCGTGGAGGAAAGGCTGCTGGCCGAGCGTGGCCTCACGGCGGTGCCTCCCGCCGGCGACGCAGGAACGGTCCCGTGCGGGGATGGCAACGCGCGCGGGCTCGGAGGCGTCGCTGGCAACGCGGGCCTCTTCGGCTCGGCGGCAGCGGTGGCGCACTTGGCCGCCGAGTACCTCCCGGGCGGGGGCGAGCTGCTCACCGCAGAGGAGGCACGGCTCGCCACGGCCGGCCGCACCGACGGGCTTGAACAGAGCCGGGGGATCGGCTGGCAGATCGCGGCTACCCCGGGGTGTTCGGCGGGCGGCGCCTTGCCTCCGCATGCCTTCGGCCACACCGGGTTCTCGGGGACCTCGTTGTGGGTGGACCCGGACTCGCGCGCGTTGTACGTCCTGCTCGGGAACCGGCTCCACCCGGGCGGGGCGACGCCGGACCTGCACCCGCTTCGTCGGCGCTTTCACCGGATCTCCGCGCGGGCGTTGCAGGAGAGAGGTGCAGCTCCGGAGGGCGAATGACCGCGACACGCCTTGCAGGTGTCCTCGCCCTCGCGCTGGTCGCATCCCCCCTCGGCGCCCAGGTGACGCCCATCCCGCCCGAGCTCGCACAGGCGCGGCGGGATGTGCAGGAGCTCGAGGAGCGCTTGAAGAGACTCGAACAGGTGCGCGCCAGCCTGGACCGGGAACGGGAGGCGCTCGGCATCGAGCTGGAGGTCGCGGCCCTGCGGGTCCGTGAGGCGGAGGTGCAGCGGCAGGAAGCGCAGCGCGCGGCTGACGCAGCGGGGAAGGCGGCAGAAGCATCGCAGGCGGAACTGCAGCAGGCAGTGGAGAGGCTGCGGTTTCAGCTGGCGCTGCTCGCAGTGCTCGGGCGCGCGGGTCTCGCCCCGCTGGTCGTGCACGCCTTGGGCTCGGGGGAGGACATTCCGCGGCGCGTCACCACGTCCCTCGCGCTCTTCCAGGAGGAGAAGCGAAGGCGCGACGAGGCGGCGGTCCTGATGGCGCGCCGCGAGGCGACGCTGGCGGCGCTCTCCGCACGCCGCGAGGAGGTCGCGGACGCGGTGGAGCGCCTGCACGGTCGTGAGCAGGAGCTGGCTCGCACCAAGGAGCGTGTGGAGGCGAAGCTCGCGTCGCTGGAAAAGGAACGGCGCTCGGGCGCCGTCGAACTCGCCGGGGCGCAGGAGGCCGAAGAGCGGCTGGAGAGGCTGTGGGGTGCAGTCACCCAGGACGAGGCTTTTCAGGGGCCGGATATCCGACTTCTCCGCGGCGGGCTGCCCTGGCCTCTCGAGCCGCCGCGCCTGCTGCGTGGCTTCGGCCCGCTCCGCGACCCCCACTACGGCACGGTCACCATCTCACACGGGATCACCCTGGCAGGCGACCCAGGCGACCAGGTGCTGGCGGTGGCCAACGGGAGGGTGTCGTACGCGCAGTTCTTCAAGGGCTACGGCAACCTGGTGATCGTGCACCACGGCGGCGACGTCTACTCCCTCTACGCAGGCCTTGCTAGTATGCTCGTGCAGTCGGGGCAGCGCGTCGGTATGGGGGAGCGGCTGGGCAACGTGGGACGGGGTGAAGATGGCAGCGGAAGCATGTACCTGGAGATCCGGACGGGCCAGACTGCACAAGATCCCCTGAGCTGGCTCAAGCCAATTGGGAGGTGAGATTCCGGTGAAGCATCGATGGCTTTTCCTGGCGGTGTCGCTGGTGATGATCGGGGCGGTTGTCGCGCTGGCCTCCGGCGCCGCGAGCGGCCCGAGCGCCGGGCTGTATCGCCTCGTGAGCATGTTCGGCCAGGTGGTCTCGCTGGTCAGGTCCTCGTACGTCGAGGAGGAGCCGGTCGACACGCTCGAGATGGGGGCGATGGCCGGGCTCGTGGAGGATGCCGATCCGGGCGGGCAGTACATCCCGGACGCGATGATCGAGGGGTACGCGCGCGTGCGGGCGAGGGCACTGCCGCCGTTCGGGCTCGTGCTTGGCAAGCGCTCGACGTACCCCCTGGTGCTGCAGGTGATCCCGGGTTCGCCGGCGAACAAGGCCGGCATCGTGCCGGGTGAGCTCATCGAGCGCGTTGATTCGGACGCTGTCCGCGCGCGGCCGCTGTGGCGGGCCTTGACGCTGCTGGATGCCGCGGAGCACAAGGGCGAGGTCAGTCTCGACGTGATCGACCGGCAGCTCTCGGGCAAACGGCCCGTGTCGCTCAAGGCTTCCGCGTTCGCGTACCCGGGGCCGGCCGTCGAGGTGCAGGAAGGGGTACCCGTGGTGCGGGTCGTGGTGGTGGACCCCGGTGCGGTCGAGAGGCTCACTCAAGCCCTGCAGGCCCACGGCACAGCGACCTCACTGGTCGTTGACCTCCGGGGTGTCGGGCTCGGCACGCCGGAAGGGGCGGCAAAGGTCGCCGCGGAGCTTCTCGGCGGTGACGTTGAGGTGCACCTGGGCCAGAAGGACGGCAAGGGAGAAACGTTCCGCGCCAAGGGCCCTGCGCGTTCGTGGAAGCTCGTGGTCTGCATGGACGGCACGACGGCCGGACCGGCCGAGGTCCTGGCGGCGGCTCTGAAGACACACGGTGCCACGCTCGTCGGGGGCGACAGCTTCGGAGACACTGGCCGGCGGCGCGCGATCCGCGGCGCTGGTGGCGAGGTGTGGCTTGCGAATGCCTGGGGCCTGGACCCGGAAGGCAAGCCGATCCTCGGGACGGGCCTGAAGCCGGACGAGCGGGTGAGGGCGCGCAGGGGGGGCGACGCGATCCTGGAACGCGCCCTGGAGCTCGCGGGTGGGCGTGCCGTCAAGCAGGCGGCGTAAGAACCGGTCAGGCGGGCGGCGCCCGCGCGGCCTGGGGCGAATCCCAGTCAGGACCGTTGCCGCACTGGTCGTCCTCGTCCTCGCCGCCGCGGCGGTCCTCTACCTGGCGTGGCGTGCGGCCCGACCGAGGCCTCCGGCGGTGCCCGACGCCGGCGCGACCGTTCGCGAGGTCGCGGCCCGCTACGGCTGTCCCCCGGGCAGAGTGAGCGTTGAGGTCTCGCGGGATCGCCAGGGCACGCTCTCCCTGGTCACGGTCCACGCGCCCAGGGGATTTGCTGGGGACCGTTTCACCCTCGACCTCGAGGCCGCAGTGCACAACCTGGGCGGGCGGCTGGAACCGCGGCCGCTCACCGAGAAGGGCGGCTATGGCCTGGCGAGGCTCGAAGGGACCGTGGGAGGCGAACGCTGGCGGGTCCTCGTGCTCGGGGAAGAGCCGCCGCCCCGGGGCCCGGCGAAGGGGCCCGTCGGGGGACAAGCGGGACGGCTCGCGATCGTGCTCGACGACGCCGGCGCCTCGACCGAGGTCGTGCGCGAGGTCGAGCGGCTGCCGCTGCCGGTTGCGGTGGCAGTGCTCCCAAATGCCGCGCACTCCGCCGAGGTGGCAAGGGCGCTCGGTGCGGCAGGGCGCGAGGTGCTGCTTCACATGCCGATGGAGCCGCAGGAGAACCACGGCCCCGGCCCGGGCGATGGCGCGGTCGAGGTGGGACTGCAGCCCGGTGAGATCCGCGCCAGGCTCGAGCGGGCGCTGCGCGTCGTGGCGCCGGCGCGAGGCGTGAACAACCACATGGGCTCGCGTGCGACCGCCGACGCGGCGACGATGCGCGACGTGATGGTCGTCCTTGCTGACCACGGGCTCTACTTTCTGGACTCTCGGACGACCTCTGACACGGTGGCCGAGCGCGTTGCCCGCGAGAGCGGGGTGCCCGCCCTGCGGCGCGACGTCTTCCTGGACGTTGTGAGCGAACCGGACGCGGTGCGAAGGGCGCTCGAGCAGGCGGTCGCACGCGCACGCTCGCAGGGAACGGCCGTGGCGATCGGCCACGTGCACCCGCTCACCCTCGAGCTGCTGGCGGTCGAGCTGCCCAGGATGTTGGGGGACGTGAAGCTGGTTCGCCCCTCCCAACTCCTGCACGCCGGCCGCTAGGGCTCCGTAATCTCGATGCTGGTCGTGATCGGGCAGTCGTCCCGCAGGGAGGCGAGGGCGGAGCAGTAGGTCGAGGTGGAGAGCTCGACGGCGCGCTCGACCTTCTCGCGGGAGAGTCCCTGGCCCCGGACGCGGTACGTGATTGAAATCGCCTTGAACCGCTTCGGATGATGCGGTGCACGGTCTCCAACGATTTCAACTTCGAGCCCAGACAGCGGCAGCCGCATCTTCTCCAGGATCGACACGACGTCCATGGCGGTGCAGCCGGCGATCCCCATCGCCACCATCTCCATCGGCCCCGGGCCGGCGTGCCCGGCCCGCGCCACCGCGTCGAGGGTCACGACGTGACCGCTTCCGGGTTCCGCGGCAAAGCGCAGACCGGACTGCCAAACGAGCGTCGCACGGGTTTGCTCGGCCAAGGGGACCTCCTGGAGGCGACCGCCTCGGCGGGAAGTCTAGCAGTCGCTCACGGGAGCAGGGCCGCGACCAGGAGGAGCAGCAGGAGCCCGACGGCGAGAACCTCCACACCCCCGAGGTCGGCGGTCTGGCGCGCGTGCACGTTTCGCATGGGAGCCTCCCGACGCCGGCCACGCGCGTCTCGTACACGTATACGAGGACACGGGGGTGGACGTCATACCCCATGCGTCAAATGACACAACGGCATAGCCACCTGGGTATACTGCGCCCATGACCCGAGAGGAGATCCTCAAGCTGACGCACCTCGTCGCGTGCGCGGGTTGAGCGTCCAAGCTGGGTCCGGCGGACCTTCACACCGTGCTCTCGGCTTTGCCGCAGGTCAGCGACCCGCGGCTGCTGGTGGGTGTCGGCACGTTCGACGACGCGGGGGTGGTGCGGATCTCGGAGGAACTGGCTCTGGTGCAGTCGGTGGACTTCTTCACGCCGGTGGTGGACGAGCCGTATGACTTCGGCCGCATCGCGGCCGCCAACGCCCTGTCGGACATCTATGCGATGGGGGCGAAACCGCTCTCTGCGCTGGCCGTGTGCGCTTTCCCGGTGGACACGCTCCCGCTGTCAGTGCTGGAGAACACGCTTGCCGGGGGTCTGGCGGTGCTGCGGGAGGAGGGCGTGCTTCCCCTGGGTGGGCACACCGTCAAGGGTCCCGAGTTCACCTACGGTCTCGCGGTGACCGGGTTCGTCCACCCGGACAGGGTCCTGACCAACGCCGGCGCGCGCGTGGGCGATCGACTGGTGCTCACGAAGCCTCTCGGGACCGGTGTGATGGCGACGGCGCTCAAGCGCGGCGACCTCCCGGAGGAGGCGCGGACGGCGATGGTGGCATCCATGGTCGCGACCAACCGGCGCGCGGCGGAGGCGTGCGAGGGCGTCGAGGTGCACGCCCTCACCGACGTCACTGGGTATGGCCTTCTCGGGCATGCCCTTGAAATGGCAGAGGCGAGCGGCGTGGCGCTCGAAATCAGCGCGGCATCGGTCCCGCTCCTGCCGGGGGCCAGAGCGGCGGCCCAGGCCGGCGCGATCCCGGCGGGACTGAGCGCCAACCGCGCCTGGATCGAGGCGAAGGTCGATCTGGGCGGCGTGGACGCGACCACCGCCGCCCTGCTGTGCGACCCGCAGACTTCGGGCGGGCTGCTCGCGGCGGTGGCAGGGCATGATCTCTCGGCCATGCTTTCCCGGTGCTCGGAGCGCGGTGTCCCGGCGGTGCTGGTGGGCCGCGTCGTTGAGGGCCGGCCTGGAACGATGTTCGTCACGGCCGAAGAGCGATAGGAGGACGCGATGAGATGGCACGTGTTGGTTGGTGCGCTCCTGTGGACCGGTTTGGCAATGGGTGCGGAGGTGCCGGTCGTGGTGTCCCAGGCCGGCCAGGGGCGTACTTTGTCGCTCACGGTCTACAACGTTGGTCGCGCCCTCGTGCGCGACGCCCGTCCCATCTCCTTGCCGGGTGGGACGCTGGCGCTCGAGTTCCGCGACATCGCGGCCCAGGTCATGCCGGAGACGGTCGCGATCGCCGGCGAAGGCATTGCGGTGCTCGAGCAGAACTACGAGTACGACCTGCTCTCGCCCCAGACGCTGCTGGCCAAGTACCTGGGGAAGGACGTCACGATGGTCGTCGAGGAGCCCGGAGCGACCCCGGGCGCGGTCGTGCGCAAAAAGGTGACCGGGCGGTTGCTCTCGATGGAGAACGGGACCGTGTGGCGCATCGGGGACAGCATCGTGTCGAACCCCCCGTACCGCGAGCTGGAGTTCTCACAGGTGCCCGAGAACCTGCGGGACCGCCCCACCCTGGTGTGGCTCCTCTCGAGTGATCGTGCAGGCGATCGGCGCCTCGAGGCGACCTACCTCACGGGCGGGATCTCGTGGAAGGCGGACTACGTCCTCACCCTCGGAACGGCGGGAGATCAGGGAAACCTGCTCGGGTGGGTGACGCTCGACAACACCTCGGGTGCCGCGTACCCCGAGGCCACCCTGCAGCTGGTGGCCGGGGACGTCCACCTCGCGCCCGAGCCGAGAGCGCGGCCGGAGGTCATGATGATGGCGGCGAAGGCAGGCGCCCCCGAGATGCGGGAGGAGGCGTTCGCCGAGTACCACCTCTACACGCTGGAACGCCCGACGACCATCAAGGACCGCCAGAAGAAACAGGTGACTCTGCTCGAGGCGGAGCAGGTCAAGGTGCTGCGACGGTACGTCGTTGAGAGCCCGCAGTGGTGGTACGTGCAGCGGATCGGCAAGCAGAAGCAGGACGTCCGGGTCGAGGTGGAGTTCGCCAACCGTGCCGACAACCACCTAGGGATCGCCCTGCCGGGCGGAGTGGTCCGACTCTACCAGCGGGACAAGAGGGGGACCGCGCAGTTCGTGGGCGAGGACCGCATCCAGCACACGCCCAAGGACGAGGTCGTCAAGGTGACGATGGGCAACGCCTTCGATGTCGTCGCGGAGCGCCGGCAGACCGACTACAGGAAGCTCGCCGACGACCTCTTCGAGGACGCGTTCGAGGTCACCCTGCGCAACCACAAGGACGCGGCGATCACGGTCGAAGTGCGCGAGACGGTGGGCGGAGACTGGGAGATGATCTCCAACTCGCACCCGTACGAGAAGAGCTCCGCGTTCACCGTCACGTTCGCGGTGCCGGTTCCCGCCAACGGCGAAACGAAGCTCACCTACCGCGTGCGCATCCGCACGTAACGCCGTGCTCGCCGCAGTACCTGGCTCGTCGCGGGAAGACGGTATGTGCACGGTAGCGTTCTGACCGAGGGGGAACGATGAGACATGACGTGGGTGTGCTCGTTACCATGCTGCTGGCTGCGCATGCTGCGACAGCGCAGTTCGGCCAGCAAGGCGGCAAGCTCGTCGGCAGCGGTGCGGTCGGGAGGGCCGAGCAGGGTTGGTCGGTGGCGATCTCAGAGGACGGCAATACTGCGATTGTGGGAGGCCCATTCGATAACTCCTCCGGCGGCGCCGCCGACGGCGCTGCCTGGGTGTTCATGCGCAGCATGGGAACTTGGTCGCAGCAGGGCAGCAAGCTTGTCGGCAGCGGCGCCGTCGGTGCTGCCAATCAGGGCTGGTCCGTCGCGATCTCCGCGGAGGGTAGCAGCGCCATTATCGGTGGGAGCCACGATAACTCCGGTGTCGGCGCTTCATGGGTTTTCACTCGCAACGGCAGCGTGTGGTCGCAGCAGGGCCCCAAGCTGGTGGGCGCCGGTGCCATCGGGGGTCCACAGGGGCTTGTCTACCAGGGCACGTCAGTCGCGATCTCAGCGGACGGCAACACCGCCATCGTGGGCGGTAACCAGGACAACTCCGGAGCTGGCGCTGCGTGGGTCTTCACGCGCAGCGCAGGGGTGTGGTCGCAGCAGGGCACCAAACTGGTGGGCAGCGACGCCGTGGGCGCTGCCCAACAAGGCCAGTCGGTGGCGATCTCGGCGGACGGGAACACCATTGTCGTCGGCGGGCCGGGCGACAACTCCGGCGTCGGCGCGGCGTGGGTATTTACAAGAAACGCGGGAATGTGGTTGCAGCAGGGAAGCAAGCTTGTCGGGACGGGCGCAGTCTTCCCTGCCAATCAGGGCTTCTCGGTGGCGATCTCGGAGGATGGAACCACCGCCATCATCGGCGGGCCTATCGACAACTCAATTGGCGCCGCGTGGGTGTTCACCCGCGATGGCGGGGTGTGGTCGCAGCAGGGCGGAAAGCTCGTCGGCACGGGTGCCGTCTTCATGTACGCCGAGCAGGGCACCTCGGTGGCGATCTCTGCAAATGGGGACACTGCAATCATCGGCGCGCCCCGGGACAATCCCTCTCACGGCGCCGCTGACGGCGCCTCGTGGGTCTTCGCGCGCAGCGGGGGGGTGTGGTCACAGCAGGGCGGCAAGCTGGTCGGAACGGGCGCTGAGCAGGCCTTACAGGGCCACTCGGTGGCGATCTCGGCGGATGGCACCACCGCCATCGTCGGCGGGCCGGAAGACCACGACTTGGTCGGCGCCGCGTGGGTCTTCTCGCTCCCCACGTTTGCCGCCTGGGTGCCCGTCGCTGCCCACAACCCCGGCCTCAATCGGAGCCAGTGGCGCAGCGACCTAGGCCTGCTCAACCCACACAACGTAGCGGCCAACGTGCGGATCGACTTTTTCGGCAGCAGCGGTATCGTGAGCAACACGGCTTACGTGCCGCCCGGCGCACAGTCCGTTCTGACCGATGTGGTCGGGCAACTAGGCACGAGCGGTCAGGGAGCGCTTGAGGTGCTCTCCGACCTACCGCTCAAGATCACCTCGCGTACCTACAACCAGGTTTCGGAGGGTGCCGCCTGCTACCCCAACGGCACGCAGGGGCAAAACTACCCGACCGTAACCGCGGGTGGCGGGTTGGTGGAGGGGCAGAGCGCGTATCTGGCTGGACTGGCCGAGAATGCGAGGTACCGGTCCAACATCGGCTTGGTGAACGTGGGGTCGGGGCCAGCCTCTGTGCTGGTCGAGCTCTTCGACGGCGCCGGGACGAAGCTCACCGAGTACACGGTGGGGTTGGCCGTGGGACAGTGGGCGCAGGAGGTACAGCCGTTCAGGAACAAAGCCGGCGAAACGAGCCTCGACCGTGGGTACGCGAAGGTCACGGTGCAGTCTGGAGGAGGAGTGTTCGCCTTCGCCTCGCTGGTCGACAACATCACCAACGATCCGACCACGGTCGTCATGCAGCGGTAGCGGAGTAGGGCATCGCCCCTTAGGTGCGGGCGGTGATCGCGCCGGAGTAGAAGCCCGGGTAGATCTCCGCGCAGCGTTCAATCTTCGCGGGAAGGAGGGTGATCTCCGAGAACCCGGCCGCCTCGAGTGCGCGGATCCAGCCGCGCGCGCTCATGAAGCCGGGTCGGGGCCGGATGCCGGGGAGCAGCGGCGCGTTCCTATACGCCTCGAGGAGCGTGAACGGCAGCTCGAGATGGACCGCCGCGTCCTGCCCGGGGCGGAGCAGCTCGCCCACGATCAGCGCTCCGCCCGGGCGCAGGAGGCCGCGAAGGTTGGCGAGCGTGCCCGGGAGATCGTGCGCGAGGTGGAGGGTGTTGACGCCGAACGCGAGGTCGAACTTCCCGGCTTCGAGCCCCTGACTCGCCGGGTCCAGGTTGATGTCGAAGCGCATCGACGCGAGCTCGCAGCCCGGCGGCAGCGCTTTCTGCGCGGCTCGCGCGCCGCGCCTCAGGAACGCGGGCTGCAGCTCGGTGAACATATAACGCGCGGGGGGTTTCCTAGTTTCGACCAGGGCCCGGAGCACGGCTTCGGCCGCGCTGCCCCCTCCGCCGCCGAACTCGAGGACGGAACAACCGGGACTTGCGGCACGAGCTGCCGCCACCCCTGTGATCGCGTTGCTGGGGCTGTAGTGCGGATTGGCGTTCGAGAAGTACTCGAACCAGAGGCCGAGTGTCGTCGGGCCGAAGAGCGCGTCCTCGCCACGCAGCTCGCCCTGGAGCACCGCCGGGAGCTTTGCGCCGGACAGAGCGAGGACCTCGTAGGCGGGCCTGGCCGCGGGGACGAGGCGCTCGGCCTCCTCGCGCAGGGCGACGGACCCGACCTCGGGTCCGCGCGCCGCAAGACGCCAGCCCCCTGCCGCTCGTTCCGCATGGCCGTACAGCTCGAGCGTCTCGAGCAGCCAGGCGACCGCCAGCCTCCCCCGGTGGTTCCAGCCTCGTGAGGTGAACAAGGCGTCGAGCTGCAGCGGCTCACCCACTGGCAGTCCCAGGTCCGCCGCAAGCTCGAGTGCGAGCGCCCCGATGTAGCCATCCAACCGCTCGCAGGCGTGGCGGAACGCCTCGTCGAAGACGCCCGGTGGGATGTCGGTGTGGAACGCCTCGATGTCCGAGGGGATCGTCATTGGGAGGCGCTGCATGTCAGGCCGCGCCCCGGCTGGCGAAGTAGCCCTCCACCGCTTCGAGCACGTCACCGGCGGAGGCCATCTCGGAGAGCCGACGGCGCAGATCGCGGCCGTCGGGCAGACCGTGCGTGTACCAGCCTGTGAACTTGCGCAGCTTGTGCAGGGCGGTGCGGGCGTCGTCGCGCCCGAGGACCTCGTCGAAGTGGGCCCTCATCAGCGTGTGACGCTCGGGAAGTGACGTCTCTTCGAACGGTTCGCCGCGCAGCAGCGACGCGGCCTGCCGGAAGATCCACGGGTTGGTCAGGCTCGCCCGCCCGATCATCACGCCGTCGCACCCGGTGTCGCGCCGCAGCGCGAGCACGTCCTCGGGCGATGTCACGTCTCCGTTGCCGATCACCGGGATGCGGAGCGAGCGCTTGAGCTCTCCGATCGCGCTCCAATCCGCGTGACCCGAGAACTGCTGCCGCGCCGTGCGCGGGTGAAGCGTGACCGCATCGACGCCCTCGTCCTGGCACAAACCGCCCAGCTCGAGGTACGTCCTCGCGTCCTCGCGCACCCCGAGGCGGAACTTCACGGTAAGCGGCACCGCGATCGCGCGCCTCACTTCTCGCACGATGCGCGCGGCGAGGGGCAGATCGCCGGTCAGGGCGGCCCCTGCGCACCCCTTCAGCACCTTGTTGGCGGGACAACCCATGTTGATGTCGCAGACGTCGGCTCCGATCGCTTCCACGACACGCGCCGCCTCGGCCATCCGCGCGGGGTCGGACCCGTAGATCTGGATCGCGATCGGCCTTTCCTCCTCGACGAAGTGGAGCAGCCTGAGCGTGCTCGGACGATGCCTGGTCAGCCCTTCGCTGGAGATGAACTCCATTGTGACGAGTCCGCATCCGCCGATTCGACGAATGAGGAGCCGGAAGTCCCGGTCCGTGATGCCGGCCATCGGGGCGAGCACGAGCGGCGGCTCGACGGCGACGTTTCCGAGGTGGAGCACCGGCGGAGTATACCAAGCGGCAGCGGACTCAGGAGGTGCCGGGGACGGCGACCGCGAGGCGCGAGAGAAGCTGATTGCGCGAGGTGATCCCGAGCTTTGCGTAGGCGTGCTTCAGGTGGTCCTTGACCGTGTACTCCGTGATGCCGAGTTCGCTCGCGATCTCGCACGCCTTCTTGCCGTTCAGCACGAACGCCAGAACCTCCGCCTCACGGCGCGACACCTGAGAGTCGGCAAAGCGCCTGCGGATCTCCGCCGCGTCCGGCAAGCGGATCGGGGTCAGCACCGCGAGCGAGCAGGCGAGTCCACCCAGGCCCGAGAGCGCCACGATCTCCAGGCGCCATCTCTCGCCGTCGGCCATGGCCAGGATCTGGTGCCGGACCCGCTCGCGCGACTCCCGCAGGCGACCCATCTCGGCAACGATCAGCGAAAGCAGCGGCGCCGGGCCGCCCCCGTTTGCGAGCTGCGCCTGAGGCTGCTGGGTCCGGGCCGATAAAAGTTCCTCGGCCCGCGCGTTCGCGAACAGGATCTCGCCGTTTTCGTCCAGGAGCAGGTTCGCCTCATCGGTGACGCTCAGGATCTGCAACAGGATGTCGATCTGGTGGCTCGCGGTGTTGCGGCCGATGAGCGCGAGCAGTGCACCCTCGAGCACGGGCCGCAGGCACTCCAGCGCAGTGGGACTCGCGGCTGGACCCTCCCCGGCCCCGTAGAGCCTGAACTCACCCAGGAAGCTCTCCTGGGACTCCAGGCGCACGACAAGCTCGGTTCGTGACCCGGGTTGCCCGAAGCGGTAGCTCGCCTCGGGCCCTGACGGCAGGAGCCGGAGATTCAGCACGCACCCCGACGCTCCGGTTGCGCGGGAGAGGCCGTCGAGAATCGCTGCCACCGCTGGGTCATCGGGGGGCGGCAGGATCGGCGCCAGCAGGATCGGGGGTCGCCACACCACGTTCAGTCTATGGGGAAGACACAGTCGCTGCAAGCCTTTGAAGTCTCCCCGGGGGAGGGGCCGATGGGTCTCCCGTGTGATATCGTCGGGCCTTCGCGAGCCGGCAATAGCGCGGCGTGCGGAGGACGTGCGAGGGTGCAACAGCTGCCCGGTGATTTTCCGGAACCGGTTCTTGAGGGCAACGACAGGAAGACCGTGCTCGGCGGTCTCAAGAGGGCTCTGGTGGGCGGGCCCAAGGACCCGACCGACCCCGCCGTCTTCCACAAGCTCTCCCTCGTAGCGTTCCTGGCGTGGGTCGGTCTGGGCGCCGATGGGCTCTCCTCGTCGTCCTATGGGCCAGACGAGGCGTTCAGGGCGATCCTTGGGCACCAGTACCTGGCGCTTTACCTGGCTGCACTGACCACCTTCACGGTTCTGCTGATCTCCTACTCGTACAGCTTCGTCGTCGAGCACTTCCCCTCGGGCGGCGGCGGATACGTCGTGGCCAGCAAGCTTCTGGGCCCGATCCCGGGCGTGGTCTCCGGCTCCGCGCTTGTGGTGGACTACCTCCTGACCATCACGCTGTCGATCTGCTCGGGTGTAGACGCGATCCTGAGCTTTCTTCCGCTCGCGTGGCAGCCGTACAAGGTGCCGCTCGACGTCGGGATCCTGCTCGTGCTGCTGGTGCTGAACCTGCGGGGAGTCAAGGAGTCGGTGAAGATCCTGCTGCCGATCTTCCTGGTTTTCATCGCGACGCACGTCCTGCTGATCGGCTACGGGGTGGCCAGCCACCTCTGGGCGTTCCCCGAGGTCGTGCGCACGACCCACATCGAGATCAATCGAGATCTCAGCACGCTGGGGTTCTGGGCGGTGTTGATGATTCTCCTGCGCGCCGACTCGCTCGGTGCCGGGACCTACACCGGGATCGAGGCGGTTTCCAATGGCCTTCAGATCCTCAAGGAGCCGCGCATTGCGACCGCCAAGCGGACCATGGCCTACATGGCCCTCTCGCTGGCGTTCACCGCCGGTGGCTTGCTGGTCTGCTACCTGCTGTGGCAGGCCTCGCCCGCGGAAGGCAAGACCATGAACGCCGTGCTGCTCGAGCGAGTGATGGGGTTGTGGACGATCGGCGGCTGGAGCATCGGCACCTGGCTCGTGATCATCACACTCATCTCGGAGGGCGCGCTGCTGTTCGTGGCGGCCCAGACGGGCTTCATCGACGGCCCGCGCGTGCTCTCGAACATGGCGACGGACTCGTGGATGCCGCACGCGTTTGCCAACCTCTCCGAGCGCCTGGTCACCAAGAACGGCGTGGTCCTGCTGGCGGTGGCTGCAGCCGGTCTCATTGTCTACTCACGCGGCCGCGTCTCTTTCCTCGTCGTGCTCTACGCGATCAACGTCTTCATCACCTTCAGCCTCACCCAGCTTGGAATGGCACGCATGTGGCTGGCCGAGCGCAAGCGGGAGAAGCGCTGGCTCGCCAAGTTCTCGCTGCACGTTGTCACGCTCGCGCTTTGCGTTGCGATCCTGCTGGTCACGACCTACGAAAAGCTCGCCGAGGGCGGGTGGCTCACCTTCACGATCACCAGCGCGCTGATCGCGCTGTGCCTCGCGGTACACCGCCACTACCGGAACGTGCAGCGTGAGATCGCAGAGGTGGACAGGATCCTCACCCAGATCCCGATCGAGAGCAGCGCCGAGGCGCCAGCGAAGGTCGATCCCAATGCGCCTGTAGCCATCCTGTTCGTCTCCGGCTATGGCGGGCTGGGCATTCACGCCATGCTCTCCATTCAGAGGCTCTTCCCGAACTACTACAAGAACGTGGTCTTCCTGTCAGTCGGCGTAGTTGATTCCGGCCACTTCAAGGGCAGGGGAGAGGTCGAATCGCTGGTGGCCAGCACGGAGACCGGGCTGCAGCGCTACGTGGATTTTGCCCGCAGGCTGGGCGTCGCCGCGGAGTACCGGTACCTGATCGGCACCGACGTCATCCAGGAGGCTCAGCAGCTCTCGCAGGAGGTGCACCGGGAGTTTCCGAAGGGGGTGTTCTTCCTGGGCAAGCTGGTTTTCGCAAACGAGAAGTTCTACTACCGCTTCCTCCACAACGACACGGCGTTCGCGATCCAGAGGCGGCTGCAGTTCTCGGGCCTCCCCACGATCATCCTTCCGATCCGGATGCGTCTCGAACCCGCGGCCCGAGCAGGCGCGGCTGCGTAGGGCGGAGGAGGCGCAGCGTCGTCGGGCCTAGCGCCTCTCGAACTTGAACGCCCCGGGCAACAGCGCGTCGAGCGTCGTGACCTCGTGGTGGGTCTCGGTGGCGGATGCGAGCACGACCGGCAAAGAGGGTTCGAACTCGGCCAGCACCTGACGACACGCCCCGCAGGGCGGCACCGGCTTTCCGTTGACCACCACGGCCACAGCCGTTGGGCGCGCCCCGGCCGCGATCGCCGCGGCCACCGCGTTACGCTCGGCACATACCGTGAGGCCGAACGAGCTGTTCTCGACGTTGCAGCCGGGGAAGACCCGTCCGTCGGCTCCCAGCACCGCGGCGCCCACCGGGAAGTTGGAGTAGGGGGCATAGGCGTGCGCCTGGGCCCGGCGCGCGGCCTCGATCAGGCGTTCCACAGTCACTTTTGCGAGCTCCATCCGTTCACCTTAGCCCGCGTGTCCAGCCCGCACAAGGGGCGCGGCTCCTTGACCGACCCTCCCCCCGCGTGTACCCTCCCTCTCTTGGTGTGAGGGGGCTTCGAGATGAGCCTTGAGGGTCTGCGCGTGCCGAATTGGGGAGAGCGGATCGGCTGGGACGGCAAGAGCATTCAGGTGTCGGACAAACCGGTCATTCCGTACATCGAGGGCGACGGCACGGGACCGGACATCTGGCGCGCGACGCAGCGTGTCCTGGATGCGGCGGTGGAGAAGGCCTTCGGCGGCCGCAAGCGCATCGCCTGGGTGGAGGTCGAGGCCGGCGAGAAGTCCTTCAACAGCAAGGGCACCTGGCTTCCCGACGAGACCGTCGAAGCGATACGCCACTTCCGGGTGGCGATCAAAGGTCCCTTAACCACGCCGGTCGGCGGCGGGATCCGCTCCCTTAACGTGACGTTGCGCCAGGTGCTCGACCTCTACGCCTGTGTGAGACCGGTGCGGTGGATCCCGGGCGTACCCTCGCCAGTGAAGCGCCCGCAGGACGTCAACGTGGTTATCTTCCGTGAGAACACAGAGGACGTCTACGCCGGGATCGAGTGGAAGGGCGGCAGCCCGGAGGCCGAAAAACTGCGCCTCTTCATCGAGAATGAGCTGGGCAAGAAGATCCGCCCCGACTCCGGGATTGGGATCAAGCCCATCTCCGAATTCGGAACCTCGAGACTCGTCGCCAAGGCAATCCTCTACGCACTTGCCCAGGGCCGGGACTCGGTCACACTCGTGCACAAGGGCAACATCATGAAGTTCACCGAGGGTGCGTTTCGCGACTGGGGCTATCAGACCGCTCGGGAGAAGTTCGGCGACGTCGTCGTCACCGAGGCCGACCTATGGGACAAGCACGGCGGCAAGATGCCCGCGGGCAAGAAGGTTCTCGTCAAGGACAGGATCGCGGATTCGATGTTCCAGCAGCTCTTGCTGCGGCCTTCGGAGTACTCGGTGGTGAGCACGCCGAACCTCAACGGCGACTACCTCTCGGACGCCCTTGCGGCACAGGTGGGCGGCCTCGGGATGGCGCCCGGCTCCAACGAGGGCGACGAGCATGCCATGTTCGAAGCCACCCACGGCACCGCGCCTAAGTATGCCGGGCAGGACAAGGTCAACCCCGGTTCCCTGATCCTCTCCGGAGAGATGATGCTCCGGCACCTCGGGTGGAAGGAGGCGGCGGACCTCGTGGTGAAAGGGGTGGAGGGCGCGGTGGCCGCCAGGCGGGTAACGTACGACCTGCATCGCCAGATGGACGGCGCGACCCTCGTGTCGTGTTCCGGGTTCGGGGAGGCCATCGTCACCTGCATGTGACCAGGCCGTTGAGAGCGCCGCGGCGCGGACCGCGCCGCCGTCCGTGACAACCGTGTAACATGCGCGCGTCGGAGGTGCCGATGTCCGAGGGCGCTGCCATCTCGCCGTCCCGTCCCGCGATCTCAGCCGTCATCACGACCTTCAACGAGGAGGCCAACGTCGCGGACTGCATCGAGTCGCTGCTGTGGTGCGACGAGGTCGTCGTGGTGGATTCGTTCTCGACCGACAGGACGCCCGACATCGTGCGCTCCTACTCGGGCGTGCGTTTCCTCCAGCGGCCGTACAAGGGCTCGGCGTCGCAGAAGAACTGGGCGATGGACCAGACGCAGTTCGGGTGGATCCTGATCTTCGACGCGGACGAACGATGCACCCCGGAGCTGCAGTCCGAGATCACGACCCTGCTCGCCTCCGGGCCCCGGGCGGACGCATACACGATCAAACGCCGCGTCTACTTCATGGATCGGGTGATCCGATTCTCGGGTTGGCAGCACGATCGGGTGGTAAGGCTGGTCAAGCGAGGCGCCGGGCGCTATCCGAACAAGCGTGTCCATGCGGACATGCAGACCAGGGGTCCGGCCCCGATCCTCAAGAACCCCATGCTCCACTTCATGATCCAGTCGTTCCAGCAGTACCTGCCGCGGATCGTCACCTACGGCTACTGGGGCGCGGCCCAGGGGTGGAAGACCGGCCGACGATCGGGCGTGACCGAGGTGTTCGGGCGGCCGGTCTGGCGGTTCCTCCGGATGTATGTCCTGCAGTTCGGGTTCCTCGACGGGATGGCCGGCCTGGTCTTCTGCATGCTGCAGGCCTTCGGAACCTACCTGAAGTGGGCCGTGCTCTGGGAGTGGCGCACCAACGCCTCGCGCGGTCGTATGCCCAATCTCCCGGCGTTCGACGAGGACGCGTCGGTGTGGCGCTGGGAGGACGAGGTCGAGGCGGAGAAGGGGAGAGAGTAAACGTTAGGGGGAGCGCGCCAAACGCTCCCGGCCTCCGAATCCTCTCCTGAGTCCTTCCCTTGCTTTCCCTCTCGCGCTCCTCCGCCTACTTCTCCTCAACCCGGGCAAGCCGCTTGAGAAACTCCGGCGCCGGCTCGAACCCCGTGAGACGCTCCTCAGTCACCTCGCGGCCGTTCCGGAAGAACGCGACCGTCGGGACGCCGGCGACGCCGAACCGGCTCCGTAGCGCATCGCTTGCAGCGTCGCTTCTCGTGAGGTCCACCTTGAAGCGCGCGAAACCGCCCAGGCGTGCGGCCACCTCGGGCCGGGAGAACGTCTTCTCGTCGAGCTCCTTGCACGGGAGACACCAGTCTGCGTAGAAGTCCAGCACGACCGGCTGCCCGCTCGCCAGCGCCTGGGACACGGTATCCTCGGCGTAGGGCTCCCAGGCGAGTTCGGCCGAGCCGGTGCGGGCACGGGTCGGGTAGAGTAGAACCCCGGCGACGAGCACCGCTGCGCTGGCCAGGCGCATGAAGCGATCCACCCAGGGTTGCTCGTTGCCGGGTCGCGCGACGAGCAGGAGATAGAGACCGCCGAGCACGAGGAGGCCAGCGAAGAGGGCGCTATCCCACGGGGGAGCGAGGAATGGCTTGACGAAGTAGCCCGCGAGCGCGATCAGGAGCACGCCGAAGAGCTGGCGCACCCCGACCATCCATGCCCCGGAATTGGGCAGGCGCTCCATGGCGCCCGTGAATGCGCCGAGAAACAGGTACGGCAGGCCCAGCCCCAGCGAGAGCGAGAAGAAGAGCACGAACCCGAGCAGGACGTCCTGCCGCTGACCGACGTAGGTGAGCAGGCCGAGGACGAACGGGCCGATGCAAGGGGCCGCCACCAGGCCGACCACGAGCCCCATCACGAGCGCGCCGCCGGGGCCCCCCCGGCCGCCGGAGACCCGGGTCGCCCATGCCGGGACGCGCAGCTCCCACAGGCCGAACATCGAGGCCGCAAGGGCGAGGAGGACCGCCACGATCAGCCCCACCACCCACGGGGACTGCAGCGCCGCGCCGAAGAGCCTCCCGGTGAGTGCGGCCAGGACGCCGAGCGCGGAGTACGTCACGCTCATCCCGAGCACGTAGACGAGGGCGAGAAGCCAGGTGCGTCTGCGGCTCTCGCCCCGCTGGGCCGCGAAGAACCCGACCGTGATCGGGATCAAAGGGTAGACACACGGCGTGAGGTTGAGCGCCAGGCCGGCCAGGAAGACGATGGCGAGCTGGAGCAGGAGCCCGGTGCGGGCGAAGTCGGCGGGGACGCCTCTCCCCGGCGATTGGGTTTCGACGGCCGATGTGAGGGCGGCCCCGTTCTTCGGCGCCGCCGGGGCGCTCGTCGAGGCCAGAGCCACCACGAACGGGACCTCTGTGGGGGCAAGGCACACCTTGTCGTTGCAGGCCTGCGCTTCGACGATGCCTTTGAGGGTCGCCGGGCGCGCCGCTCCGGGGGCGAGACGGACCGGCACCGTCACCACGAACGCCCCCTCGAACACCGCGAGCTTGTCCTCGCTGAAGGCGAACTTCACCAAGCCGGAGGCGGGGAATCTGGGTGTCTCGGCACTCCAGCCGCCGGGCAGATCGAGCTGAACCCTGGTGGGGATGAGGTAGGGGTCGAGTGGCGCGTCCGAGTTGACGTGCCAACCCGGCTGGACCGTCACCTGGATCCGAACGGTGCCCGACCCCCCGGCCAGCGGCGGCTGCCCGTCCCAGGCGGCCGAAGCTGTGAACACGGGGCCCGCGGCGTTTGCCGGGATCGCGGCCACAACCAAGCACGCCACGATCATCAGAAGTGAACGGCGCACGCGACCTCCCGCCCGGCACGCGGCCGGGTCGTCACTCTAGCATTTCGCCGGTGGCGGGCGGCTGGTTGCCCCAACTTGACGCGGCCGGGAGAATGGAAGAACATGACGCCCCAGGGGGAGAGTAATGGAATCGAAACGTCGCGGTAGTGCCGCTTACGTGTTCGCGGCCCTGGGTGCCATTGTGTTTGCTGCCCACGGCTTTGCGGCCGACGACGCGGCCTGTCTGGAGTGTCACGGGTCCCTGCAACAGGTCACCGATGCGGCCGGGGCGATGGACCTCAAGCTCACCCCGGAGCGTCTCGCGCGCCTGGTCGTGCAGCCTCCGGGTTCCGGGACGGCGCATGCCGGGATCGCGTGCCTGGACTGCCACCCGAAGGCTGGCGAGATCCCGCACCCTTCCGGGATGCTCGAAGGCAACCCGTGCGTGACCTGCCACGAGGATGCCCTCGCCAAGGTCAACACCAGCGCACACAGGGACCCCGCCGGTGACGGCCACCTGCGGGCACAGTGCTGGGCGTGCCACGGGGCCCACGACGTGCGACCGCAAACCGACCCCAAGTCCAAGCTGGCCCCCGTCAACGTGGCCTCGCGGTGCCTGGCGTGCCACAACAGGCGCGACTACCTGATCGGGGTGCACGGCCACGGTATCGAGTTTGCCGGCCTCGACATGGCTGCAACCTGCGTCTCCTGCCACGGTGGGCACGACATCCTGGCCCCGAAGGAGACCGGCTCGCGTGTGGCGCGCCGCAACATTTCCTTCACATGCGGGAAGTGCCACGGCCGGGTTGCCGAGGCGTACCGCAAGAGCGTCCACGGGGGCGCTCTCACTGAGAACGACAACCCCGACGTGCCCACCTGCGTGGACTGCCACAAGGCCCACGCCACCGTGGACCCGCTCCTGCCGCAGTTCCGGCTTGCCTCGCCCGAGATCTGCGGCCGCTGCCACAGCGACCCGAAGGTGATGGACAAGTACGGGATCTCGACCGCGGTCTACAGCACGTACGTCGCCGACTTCCACGGCACCACCGCCGAGCTCTTCAGGGCGGCGACGCCCGACCAGCCCCTCAACCAGGCGGTGTGCTACGACTGTCACGGGTTCCACGATGTTGAGTCAGTGACCAAGGCCGGCAGCGCGCAGATCCAGCAGCGCCTGCTCGTGCGATGCCAGGTGTGCCACCCGCAGGCAACGACAAAGTTCCTCTCGGCCTGGACCGCGCACTACGTCCCGTCGCCGCACAAGTACCCGCTGATCTACTGGGTGAGGGTCTTCTACCAGCTCGTCATCCCGGGAACGATCGGCTTCTTCCTCGTCTATATCGCGGTGGACGTCTTGGCCCGCCGCCGCCACCGGAGGTCCTCATGAGCGCCCAGGGCGAGAAGATCCAGCGTTTCACCCGGCGCCACATGGTCAACCACTGGCTCATGCTGGTGACTTTCATCGGCCTCGTAATCACGGGGATGCCACAGAAGTTTGCCGGCGATGCCTGGGCCAAGGGAGTCGTGCTGATCATCGGCGGCGTGGAGCGGGTGCGCTTCGTCCATCACATCCTCGGCACGATCATGGCGCTTCAGCTCCTCTGGCACGTCCTCGAAGGCGTGTGGCTGCACCTGGTCAGACGGCTCGACATGCCGATGGTCCCCAAGCTCTCGGACGTCCTGGACTTCATGCAGCAGATCAAGTTCAACCTCGGCATGGAGAAGCACCCGCCCCGCATGGACCGCTACGGGTTCGCCGAGAAGCTGGAGTACCTGGCGCTCGTGTGGGGCACCGCGGTTATGGTGCTCACCGGGCTGCTGCTGCTGTACCCGGTGCGGTGGTCGTCTCTGTTCTCGGGCGAGGTGATCCTCGCGGCGAAGGCCGCCCACGGCGGGGAGGCGATCCTGGCCTTCCTCTCGATCCTCACCTGGCACGCCTACTTCGTCCACTTCCGGCACTGGAACACCGCCATCTTCACGGGCAGGCTCGACGCCGAGGCGTATGCCGAGGAGCACCCCCTGGAGCTTGCAAGGCTGCGTCGGGGCGAGGAGGCGGCTCCGAAGGCGATCGAGGTGTGGCGGATCGCGGTGTTCCTGGCTGTTTCCGTCGCGCTGATCGCGGCCACGGGCGCCCTGTACTGGTGGATGAGGAACTCGGGCGCCTCACTCCTGACCGTCAAGGTGCCAGGTTTGTCCTGAGGGGGTGACATTTCTGCGCCTTTGGGTCGGCCGTGTAAGGGTTGCGTAAGGCAAGATTATTGCTTACTATCTCGTGACGGCCCCGACGTAGGGGCGAAGGGAGGGATCGATGAAGCGGACGGTTCTCGTGGCAGCGGTGGTTGTTGCGATCATCGGGCTGGGCGTGATGGCCGCGAGCGCGGCTCCGACCTACATCGGCGCCGAGAAGTGCAAGATGTGTCACAAACTCCAGTACGATTCCTGGGCCCAGACCAAACATGCCAAGGCGACCGAGAACGCCAAGGCTTCCAAGGAGTGGAAGTTTGAAGCGGCCTGCCTGACCTGCCACGCGACCAACAAGGACGAGGCGATGGCGGGTGTGCAGTGCGAGGCGTGCCACGGCGCGGGCTCGGACTACAAGACCCTGTCGGTGATGAAGGACCTCGCCAAGGCAAAGGCCGCTGGCCTCGTGATTCCGACGCAGGAGACCTGCAACGGGTGCCACGACGGCAAGGACCACCACAAGAAGCAGGCCTTCACCAAGGACGTCCACGCTCACAAGGCGCCGGCCAAGTAAGCGCAGTCATACCGGAACATCGCGGGCGGCCTTCGGGCCGCCCTTTTCGTTGCAGGCCTGAAGGCGTGCCCACCCGGCCCCCACCCAGGCTTGAGCAACGGCAGGGGAAGGCGCAGCAAGGAGAAGACGGGTGGGGATGGGCTCACCTCGCGTGGAGTGCCCTCTAGGTGGGCTTCAAGCCCTCAAGCCTTCAGGCCTTCAAGCCTTGAAGCCGACCTACCAGTCCACCTCGACCTTGAGGGGGGGGCCCGAGAAGCGCGACACCAACACGTGACGGTTCCGCTTCCCGAAGAGGTAAAGGTCACGTGTGAGGCGGACGTCCTCGGTACAGTACTTCTCGATCAGGTCGAGCCGCCCTTCCTTCCACCAGGCGAGCGCCTGCAGTCCGTCGGCGCTCTTGCCGGCACCAAGCGTGGCCTGGACGACCGAATCCAACTTCGGCCGAAACCCGAGCTTCTCCTGGAGACGGACCATGATGTCCAGGGTGGGGAGCTTCTCGAGAGGGACGTCGCGGTACCCCTTGAGCACCTCGTAGTCGAAGCCCAGGAGGTTGAAGCCGACGATCAGCTCCGCGGAGCGGAGCAGGTCGATCAACGCCGCTGCCTCGCGCTCGAAGAACGCCTTAAAAGTGTCGTCGCGGAATGAGTAGACGACGCCGACCGACATCCCGAGCTGCCGCATCGCGGTACGGCCGCCGACGTCCTGGAACGAGCGCTGGGTCTCGAGGTCGAAGACCAGGATGCCCCTTCCGGCCGGCACCTGGGGTCCCGACTCGTCCTGGAAGAGGCTGAGCTGACCGCTCGAATCTTTCTTGGTCGCGTTGGTCACGCGCTCCTCCGTGCGAGGCACGCAGTGTAGCATGCAGCAGAGCATGCGACCCGAAATCGTTTGCCCCCGCACCGTTTCCACGCCCGCCGGCAGCCCGCCCTCGGGCTTCCGGCCCTGGGCGGAAGTCGCAGCCCTGGTGAGGGTCTCGGTGGCGGCGTGGAACCTCTCGGAAGAAACGTGGGTGCACTGGGCGGCGCCTGTCGCGGAGGGGAGCCCCGATCCCGGGGGAGCGTTCTTGTTCGACCCGGGCCGTCGTGCCGCGTTCCCCGGCGAGCCACCCGCGGAACAACGTCTCGAGGAGCTGGCGCTGGACGAGGCAGCCGCTGAACGCCTGTGCGAGGCGCTTCTCTCCGGCTGGCGCCCTGGCGTTCACTACAACACCGTGCTGCGGCTTCGCTCGAGACTCGACGAGCCGCTCGAGACGTTCAGGCACTGGTGCGCAAGCCTGGTGAGCGGGGGCCCGCGAGGTCGAAAAGGCTCCGCCGTGGAGCGCGAAGCGGCCGATCGTGTGGCCAAGGACATCGTGACCCGGGTCCTGTCGGGAGGGGAGATCGAGGTAGTACGGCTGCGGGTCGGGATCGGGTGGTACCCCGACGGCGTCGAGCCGGCCCCTTGCCGGGACGATCGCCCCTGAGGGAAAGGGCGGTTTCTACCTCCTACAGGGAGTACAGCCCATCGTCACGCGTCGGCGCCGCACCCTCGCTGCCATCCTCGCCGATCTCCGCCTCGAGCTGCGGGCCGAGTTCCTCCTCGAGCGCGTCGGGGTCCTCGCCGGCCTCGAGCCGCCGGAACATCTCCTCCATCGTCGGCGTCATCTTCTCCCCTGAGACCTCAGCGAGGCGCCGCATCATCCGTGCCATCACCCGGGGATTCTCCGCGTCCGCCTCGCCAAGCTCGTTCGTCATGCGCATCATCTCGCTCTCGACGCGCGCCATCGCCGCCTCGTCCTGGGGGCCGCCGGGCTCCTTCGGCTTCTCCTCCCTGCTCTTCTTGGCGGCGCTGACCGCGAACGACGAGGGGACGCGCGTGAGGTTGGTGGCGAAGCAGCGAGGACAGACCGGCTCTCGCGAGGGAGTCGGCGCCAGCGACAGGAAGCTGTAGATCCGGTTGCACGCGGGGCAGAGGAACTCGAAGATCGGCACTTTTCACCTCAAAGCTCACAACGACGGCATTCTACCGGAAGGCGGATTGGGAGGGTTCGAAGCACGCGCGGTAGAATGCCCGGACATGGGAGAGCCCGTCGTCCGGTTGGTTGCGGCGTTCCCGGCGCCCCTCGACACGGCCGTGGCGGCCGCCCGCACCTGCACTTCGGCCTCCGGCGCTGTGGATCCGGCCGCGGTGCTGGGCGGATCGGAGCTCGACGAGGAGGGGCACCGCAAGGCCCGCGAACGGCGGGACACCCTGGCTCGCTCGCTCTACGCCGCGGGGCATCACACCACGTTCCAGCATGCCCATTTCCTGTTCGTGCTGGAGCGGGTGAGCCGGCAGTTCGTCTGGTCGTTCCTGCACGCACACCCGTTCGCCAACTCGGAGCAGGTCTCGCAGCGCTACGTCCGGGTGTCCGCTGAGGACGTGCACGTGCCGGAGCTGCCGGGCCAGGCGGCACGGGAGTTCGCGGCCACGGTCGCCGCGCAGCACGAGGCGTACAGGCGCCTGAGGGAGATTCTGTCGCCGGTCGCCGAGGCGGAGCTGCTGAAGCGGTTCCCGACCTGGCGGCGGCATCCGAAGCGCCTCGCACGCCAGACGGAGCGCAAAGCCCAGGAGGTCGCGCGGGCGGTTCTTCCGGTGGCGACGCACACGACGCTCTTCCACACCGTCTCCTGCCTGACGCTGTTCCGCTACCGGCGCTTGTGCCTGCAACACGACGTCCCGCAGGAGACCCGGCGGGTCGTGAACGCGATGGTCGCGGCGGCGCTCGAGCACGATCCCGACCTGGCCGCTGTACTGGAGGAGCCGCTGCGTCTCGAGGAGACCCCCGAGTTCGCGCTCTTCTCGGAGCTCCACGGCGCGCAGGCCCTGCCGGCGGCGTTCCGGGAGGAGTTCGACCGCGATCTCGGCGGGCTCACGTCGAAGCTCGTCGGGGCTTCCGCCGGCAACCTGGAGAACGTCGCGGCGGCAGTGCGGGCCGTGCTGGGCCTTCCGAGGGCGCGCCTCTCGGACGAGGAGGCGGCGCGGCTCGTCCTCGACCCCAGCGTGAACCGCCTGCTGGGGGAGGACCTCAACCTCTCGACGCTCTCCAAGCTCGGTCGCTGCCTCCACCACGCTCACTACACGTTCGCCAAGAAGCTGTCCCACGCCGCCGACTCCCAGGACCAGCGGCACCGCATGACCCCGGCCGCGCGCCCGCTTCTGGCCGCTGTTGTGGACGACGAGCCCGACGTCGTCGTCCCGCGCCTGGTCTCGCACGCCGGGGCGGCCGCGCACACCGTGTTCGACGGGGCGGTGGCCCGAGCATGGGAGGGCGCCGCGGCGGTGCGGCAGGCGGGCGGCAGCGCAGAGGCGGCGGCGTACCTGCTCCCCAACGCGCTCGCGGTCCGCTTCGTGGAGTCCTCCGACCTCCTGAACCTCCACCACAAGCACAAGATGCGCCTCTGCTACAACGCTCAGGAGGAGATCTGGCAGGCGTGCTTGGACGAGGCGATGCAGATCCGACGCGCGGAGCCCGCGATCGGCCGGTGGTTGCTCCCGCCGTGCTCCGTGCGTCAGCTGGCCGGGCGCAAGCCGATCTGCCCCGAGGGCGAGCGCTTCTGCGGCATCGCAGTCTGGCGCCTCGACCCTCGCGACTACCGCCGAGTCATCTGACGCGCCTCTCCTCACGCGTGCGCCCTGAGCCGTGAGTCAGGAGCCTCGAAACCAGAATCTGTCGTGCTAGCATCCCGAGCCGTGAGAGAAGCGGGAGGCGCCGCGGGGCGAGGTCTGCTGGTTTTGGCGGACGGGGTCCACGCGGCCTTCACGGCAGGCGCTGTCGCCGAGCTGGCGCGGGCGGGATTTGTTTGGGAGAGCGGCGCCGGTGCCGGCCTTGGTGCTCACGTTGGGGTTCTCGCCCTGCTCGGTGAGGCGGAAGAAGCGGAGCGCCGTTGGCTGCGGGAGGCCGAGAGCGGCTGCACCCTCTTCCAGTCCCGACTGGCTGCGGCACGTCAGAGGCTCGGCTCGACCCCCGGGGTGATGCTCACGTCCGACGGGTGGACCCTGTCCGGCTGGCTGGAGCCCGAGGCGCTGGCTGAGCACCTTGCCCCGGAGATGGCGGCCTTGCCGGAGAGGCTGGCGCGGCTCGGTCGGAGCTTCGCGGTGGCAGTGGAGGAGCTCAACAGCGGCAAGGCCGCATGGACGGACCTTGGCGGTCAACCGGCACGCGAAGCCGGCAACCTGTTGCGCGCTGCCGCCACGTTTCCGGCGGGGTGGGGACCCGAATCGTCTCCCGAGGGTGAGGGCATGCGGCGCGTGTGGGGCGGGGTCGGCGCTGCCCTCGCGTGTGACCAGCCCTGGGACGCCGGGCCGTCCGCGTGGGACGTCGTGTGCGGGTTCCCGGTGCCTGTGGCCGTGCGTCCGGCGCTCGGCGAGTCGCTGTACGAGCTGATTCAGCGTCGCGAGGAAGCATCTGCGTCGGCGGCAGTGGGTCGTTGGATTGCCCGTAGCGAGGACGCAGCGGTGCGGGTCATCGCGCCGAGCGTCGCGGCCTACCGGGAGTGGGCCGAGCGCGACAACGCCGACCTTGGCGTCGAGTACCCGCTGAGCTGGGAGCGCAACGGCGCACTCACGGGTGCAATGGTCCGCTTCGGGGCGTTCGTGGCTCGGCGGCTCACACCGGTTTCCAGTGGAAGGCACTGATGCTTGCGGGCGCGTGGCGCCCGTGAGTGGTGTCGTGGACCCCGCAATCGTGGGCTAGACTTGAGTTCCCCCGAAGGAGGGAAACATGTGGAAGCGTCGATTTCATCGCCAGGCCCTTGCGGGTGGGCTTGCACTCGTGGCGCTCCTGATCATGGGGTGCGTGTCCTCGACGATAGGGGACATCCTCAAGTCTCCCGGTGCCTACGAGGGGAAAGAGGTGGCGATCGCGGGCAAGGTCACCGGAACCCACAACCTCGTCCTCGTGAAGTACTACATCGTCGATGATGGCTCGGGTGAGATTGCGGTGGTGACCGAGAGCGCACTCCCGAAGGAAGGGCAGAACGTGAGCGTCAAGGGCCGAGTCAACCAGGCGTTCGCCGTCGGCTCGGAGCGGTTGATCGTGATCGTCGAGAACCCGCCCCCTCGGTAGAAACGGGCTCGGCGAGACGGGTGGTCTGCCCGGTGGAGGACAACGGTTGAGCCTGAAAAGGGGCATTGCGGGCGCTCTCCTTGCGGTCGCCGCCGGGGGAACGGGTTGGGCGCTTCTCGCGGCCTGGACCCAGGTGAGGCGCGACGCCGCCGCCCTCGTCAGCCCGGACCGTCCTCAGAGCACGGAGCGGCTGGTCCTCGCCGCAGGGGTCTTCGGGGTGGCGGTGGCCGCCGACGCGGACCTTGTTGTGCTGGCCCGGCACGGAGTGCCGCCCTGGATCGACGGGTTCAAGCGCTGGGGAACGGGTAAGACCGCGAACCTGGTCGGTGTGGGGATGGTCGCGGGCGGCGTCGGCCTCGGTCAGCTCCGCCTTGCCCTCGGCGGCCTGACGCTCCTCGAGGGCAACCTCGTTGTCGGTCAGGTGGTAGATGCATTGAAGCAGGAGTTCGGCCGGATTCGCCCCAACCACGCGGGAGCCGGCGCCTGGTCCGCTGGCGGCGACTCCTTCCCGTCCAGCCACGCCGCCCACGCTTTCCTGATCGCGTCGGTTCTCGATGCAACGCTCGAGAAGCCCGAGTGGCGGTTGGTCGTGTACTCGGTCGCGACCGGCGTCGGACTTCAGCGTCTCCACGAAGGGGTCCACTACCCCACCGACGTGCTCGCTGGCGCCGCGCTGGGCTGGTGGATCGGGCACCGCCTCGCGGTCTCGCACGGGCTCGCCGGGCACCCCGAGGCGGCGGCAACGCTTTGGGAGGTGCCGCCCTCCGGCGGGGGGCTCATCGCACCCGCGTTCTGAGACGCTGCGCTGAAAGAACGTCGGGCGCACGTCAGCCCGCTCGGTGACGGATGGCTTTCGACGTACAATTCGCCTCGGAGGCGCGATGCCACGGGAGATTCACTTCCTGAACACGGCAAGCCGCAGGGTGGAGACGCTTGACCCGCTGGAGAAGGGCCACGTCCGCATGTACACCTGTGGCCCGACGGTGTACAACTTCCCCCACATCGGGAACTACCGCACGTTTCTCTTCGAGGACATCCTGC
>DATKMD010000119.1:0-44497 GCA_035542075.1 Thermoanaerobaculaceae bacterium | reverse complement strand
GGTCACCGCCTGGACGGACGACGGGCTGGTGATGGGTCTCCAGCACCGGCAGCGGCCCCACTTCGGCGTGCAGTTCCACCCCGAGGCCTACCTCACGCAAGGGGGCAAGCGTCTGCTCGCCAACTTCCTCACCCTCGCCGGCATCAGCGTGGAGGTCGTCGCGTGATCCGCGAGGTGCTGGAGAAGCTGCTCTCGGGGGAGAGCCTGCCGGCCGCGACCACCGAGGAGTGCTTTACGGCGCTCATGGCTGGCGAGTGGTCGGAACCGGAGCAGGCGGCGTTCCTGGTGGCGCTCCGGGCCAAGGGGGAGACCGCCGGCGAGGTCGCGGCCGCGGCCCGCGTGCTGCGCACCTTCGCGGTGCCTGTGGTCACGAGTCGTGCCCCGCTCATCGACACGTGCGGCACCGGTGGGGACGGGGCTCACACGCTGAACATTTCCACCGGCGCGGCGCTCGTGGCAGCCGCGTGCGGCGTGCCGGTGGCCAAGCACGGGAACCGATCGGTCTCCTCGCGCTGCGGCTCCGCCGACGTCCTGGAGGCGCTGGGTGTTCCGCTGGAGCTTGAGCCGGAGCAGGTGGGGGCGCTGCTGGACGCCGAAGGGTTCGCGTTCCTGTTCGCGCCGCGCCTGCACCCGGCGATGCGCGCGGTGATGCCTGTCCGGCGCGTGCTCGGCGTCCGCACCGTCTTCAACCTGCTGGGGCCGCTCGCCAACCCGGCCGGTGTGCGGCGGCAGGTCGTCGGCGTCTACAACATCGCCGCCATGCCGCTGGTGGCCGGGGCGCTCGCGGAGCTGGGCGCCGAGCACGCCTGGGTCGTGCACGGGGAGGACGGACTGGACGAGCTCTCGGTCTGCGCCCACACCCGGGTGACCGAGGTCCGCGCGGGCAGGGTCACGGGTGAGCTGACGGTGGAACCAACCGCCTTCGGCGTCGCGCGAGCGACCCGCGCCGACCTGGCGGGCGGAGATGCCGAGGAGAACGCGAGGCGGCTGCGCGCCATCCTCGCCGGCCAGGAGCGCTCGCCCGCGGCCGAAGCCGTCGCGCTCAACGCCGCTGCGGCACTCGTCGTGGCGGGAGTGGCGGGAAACCTGCCCTCCGCCCTGGAGACCAGCCGCGCGTGCTTGGCCGAAGGTGCCGCAGCGGCCAAACTCGAGGCGGTCGTCCGCAGGGCCCGGGAGCTCACGGCATGAACCGGGCCGAGCCGGACATCCTGGCGAGGATTACGGCCGCCGTGAAGGAACGTCTGGCCGTGAACCCGGCGCCGCCAGATCTCGAGACGCGCGCGCGTGAGGCCGCCGCCGCGCGCTCGGGAGGCGAAAAGCGCAGCCTGGTCGCAGCGCTCCGAAAACCCGGCGTGCGTGTGATCGCGGAGTGCAAACGGCGCTCGCCGTCGAGAGGATTCCTGCGGGAACCGTTCGACCCGGTCGGGCTCGCGCGCGCCTACGAGGCGGGAGGAGCTGCGGCACTGTCGGCCGTGACCGAACCGGAGTTCTTCGGCGGTGACCCAGGTTGGGTTCCGTTCGTGAGGCGTGAGGTCTCCCTTCCGGTGGTGCAAAAGGACTTTCTCCTCACACCCAGGCAGGTCTTCGAAGCTTCGCTCCTTGGTGCTGACGCGGTGCTCCTGATCGCCAGGACCCTGCCGGGTTCCCTGCTGTCGGAGATGCTCGCGTTGGTCGGGGAGCTGGAGATGGAGGCGCTGGTCGAGGCGCACGATGCGGCCGACCTGGAGCGCGTCCTCGAACTTCCGGCGCCGCTGGTCGGGATCAACGCCCGCGACCTGCGCACCTTCGGTGTGGACCTGGAGGGCGCGGCACAACTGGCGAGCCGCGTGCCGCAGGACCGGGAGGTGGTGGTGGAAAGCGGCATCGCCGGACCCGCTGACGTGGCGGCGCTCGTCCGGCGCGGGGTCCGGTGTTTCCTCGTCGGAGAACACCTCCTGCGCTCCCGCGACCCGGGCGCCGCCCTGGCGGAGCTGCTCGCGTGAGCGTCACCGTCAAGATCTGCGGCCTCACGAACCCGGGCGACGCATCCGCCGCGGTCGAGGCGGGTGCCGATTTCCTCGGATTCGTCTTCGACCCCGCGTCGCCGCGGTGCGTGGGGCTCACGGCCGGTTCCTGGATCCGGCAGATCGAGGGGGCGCCCACCGTCGGCGTTTTCCGTGATCAGGATCCGGACGTCGTTCGCAAGGTGCGGGGGGACGCCGGCTTGCGCCTGGTACAGTTGCACGGGCACGAGAGCCCCGAGCTGTGCGTCGAGCTTGGCGGGTCTGAGCGGGTGATCAAGGCGATCCCGGTAATCGAGAGCATTGACTGGGGGCTCGTGGCGGCGTACGCGCAGGTGGCGCGGGTGCTGTTCGACACCGGTTCCCCGCGCGGGGGCGGCACTGGCCGGACGTTCGACTGGAACCTGCTCGCGGCGGCGCCCAACGGTCCCGCGTTCTGGCTTGCCGGGGGGCTGACGCCCGAGAACGTGGCACGGGCGATCGAGACGGCACGGCCGCACGGTGTGGATGTCGCGACCGGGGTGGAAGTGGCGGTGGGCCGGAAGGACGCTGGTAAGATGGGCGCCTTCGTCGCCGCGGTGCGTGGAATGGCGCAGCGTCCGAAAGGGACGTCGGTGTGACGACCAGAGGGGCCGACTCTCTTTGCTTGCCGTTGGAGGCGTGGATCTGATGTTGACTGGTGACTCGAGATGAAGCCGTTACCGGACAGAAGGGGCTACTTCGGGCCGTACGGGGGCCGGTTCGTTCCGGAGACGCTGATGGCCCCGCTGGAGGAACTGACCGAGGCCTGGCAGGAGGCGCGGCGGGATCGCGCGTTTCGACGCGAGCTTGCCGACCTGCTCTCGACCTACTGCGGCCGGCCCACGCCGCTCTCGTTCGCCGCTCGATTGACCAAGCACCTGGGCGGCGCCGCCGTGTACCTCAAGCGCGAGGACCTCTGCCACACCGGCGCCCACAAGATCAACAACGCCATCGGACAGTGCCTACTCGCCCGTCGCATGGGGAAATCCCGGGTGATCGCGGAGACCGGCGCCGGTCAGCACGGCGTCGCGGTGGCCACCGCGGCGGCCCTCTTCGGCCTGCGCTGTCGGGTGTACATGGGCACGGAGGATGAGCGCCGCCAGGCCCTCAACGTATACCGCATGAAGCTTCTAGGCGCCGAGGTCGTGGGGGTGGATGCCGGCTCGAGGACCCTCAAGGACGCGATCAACGAGTCCCTCCGCGACTGGGTCAGCAACGTCTCCAACACGCACTACGTCCTCGGGTCGGTGCTGGGCCCGCACCCCTACCCGGCGATGGTGCGGGAGTTCCAGTTGGTGATCGGGAGTGAGGCGCTGCTGCAGATCCGCAAGCAGCACCGCTCGCTTCCCAAAACGGTCGTGGCCTGCGTCGGGGGTGGCTCCAACGCGGCCGGGATCTTCACCGCGTTCGTACCGTACCGGCAGGTGGAGCTGGTGGGTGTGGAGGCTGGGGGTCGCGGCACTCGCCTCGGCGAGCACGCAGCGCGGTTCTCCGGCGGCACGCCCGGCGTTCTCCACGGCACGCGCAGCTACATCCTGCAGGACCAGCACGGCCTCGTGGCGGAGACCCACTCGGTCTCGGCCGGTCTCGACTACCCGGCGGTCGGGCCGGAGCACGCCTGGTGGCACGATTCCCGCCGCGTCGCCTACGTTCGTGTGAGCGACGGGGAGGCACTGGACGCCTTCCACCTGCTTTCGGAGCTTGAGGGGATTGTGCCCGCGCTGGAGACCGCACACGCTCTCGCCTACGTGGCGCACGTCGCGCCGCGGATGGGCCAAGGGGAGGCGGTGCTCGTCAGCCTTTCGGGACGCGGCGACAAAGACGTCGAAGAGGTCGCGCGTCTGGAGGGGGTGAAGCTGTGAAGGGGCGCCTCGAGCAGGCGTTCGCGCACGCTCGGAAGAAAAAGCGCGCGGCGTTCATCCCGTACATCACCGCCGGTGACCCGACGGCCGGGCGCACGGTGGTACTGGCGCGCGCCCTGGAGCGGGCAGGCGCCGACATCCTCGAGCTCGGCGTGCCTTTCACCGACCCGATCGCCGACGGGCCGACCAACCAGCGCGCCGCCGAGAGAGCGCTGGCGCACGGGACCACGCTCCCGTCGGTGCTCGGGATCGTGCGCGAGCTGCGCTTCTCGAGCACGATACCGGTAGTCCTGTTCTCGTACTTCAACCCGGTTCATGCGTACGGCCTGGCCCGGTTTGCCGTTGACGCCGCCGCTGCGGGAGTGGACGGGGTGCTCTTCACCGACGTGCCGGTGGATGAGGCCGATGCGGCCTGGGAGGCGTTGAAGCGGGTGGGTATCGAGCTGGTGCCCCTGGTGGCACCGACCTCGACGAGGGAGCGAGTCAAGGCAGCGCGCAAGCTCGCTGGGAGCTTCGTCTACTTCGTGGCCCGCACCGGCGTCACCGGGACTCGTGCCAGCCTGGAGGAGGGGCTCGAGGATCAGGTGCGCATGGTGAGGAAGCTCACCAGACGCCGGGTCGCGGTGGGCTTCGGAGTCTCCACCCCGGAGCAGGTGAGCCGCATCTCGCAGTTTGCCGACGGGGTGGTGGTCGGCTCGGCGCTCGTCCAGCGCATCGGGGAATTGGGGGACATCGCGGAGCTCCCTGGCGAGGTCGAGGCCCTGGCGCGGAACCTCGCCCTGGCGACGCGCAGAAGGTAGCGAAGAAGAACGAGGGAGCGGGGCGAACCGGCTCCTTGTCCTGCCTCTTCCCTCTTTGGCTTTGCCAACCTTGCGGGTCTCGACCGCCGGTGGGACACTTCATCCATGATCAAGCGGACGACCGCGCTGCTTCTCGTCGTCGGCCAGCTCGTGCTCTCGCTCTCCGGCTGCCTCTCGGTTCAGGCGACCAGCACCCGCAAGGCGGAAGGCCCGGGCGGGGGCGTCGCGGTGCAGGTGTTCGCCGACGACACTGCCCGCCGGGCCGGCAAGCCTGGCCCGGCCGGGATCATGGGTGAGCTGGACAGGAAAGAGGGGGCGAGCTGGGTTCCCGTGTTCCGCTCACTGAACCCGACCTGGACCGTGGCCGGCCTGACGCCCGGCGCCTACCGGGTGCGTTTCCCGGCACGGCTGGACGAGGCCGGGAACGTTGTGCGCCTCGAGGGTAAAGCCACCGAGGTCAAGGTCAAGGACGGCAAGATCACCGACGTGAACGCGGTCCTCGACCACGTGGACACGGCGCTCATCGTGGCAGGGGTCGTGGCCGCCGTGGTGATCGGAAAGTACGTCTACGACCACGGCCTGCCCGAACCGCCCCCGCCGCCGCCTGGTCTCCTGGATGCGGTCTTCTACGTCTCCATAGACATCGTGACGGGGCCGGGCTGGACCGGGGTTGCCGACCGGTTGCCCCCTACGGTCACCTCGCACTTCCCTGTCAACGACGCGCTGGTGGCGGCGCGCCGCCCCCGCTTGATCTTCTCGTTCTCGGAGCCTCTGCGGCCGCAAGAGGTGAAGCCGGAGGGTGTGAGCGTGCTCGGGGAGACCAGCGGACTGGTACCGGGCCAGGTGAGCTACGACGCGCAGAACTGGTGGGTGATCTGGGAGCCGCAGGCCAATCTTGCCGCTGGGGACACGTTTCACGTGACCCTGGCCAAGGACGCGGTAGAGGATCTGGCGGGCAACGAGCCGGAGTCCCCGACGACGTTCACCTTCGAGACCGCACGGTGAGGCCCAGCCAAGGAAAAGGGTAGAAGGGACAACGGCAAGAGAAAAGTCGCTTGCGGTTGCCTGGTCTGTCACATTCAGTGCCTTCCCTTTTCCTTGCCTATCTGCAACACGTGATCGTGGAGGGGTCCGCTCCCGACTTCGTGGCCATGGCCCAGATGCTGGCGGAGCAGATTCCCGGAGGTGGTCTCGAAATGGTCCCGGGGTGTGGCCACCTGGGCCGACTCGAGCAGCCATAGCCAATGGCCGAGAGCCTTCTGGGGCCACTTCGGGAAGACGCGGAACTCGTGTCAATTCCCCAGGGCCAGTCGCACGCGTGCTTGACGCTAGTGCGGGCGTTGAGATAGAGTGACCGTCCCGGTTTGACCGGGCTTGTGCTCTTTGGAAGCGAATTTTGGGACGAGGGCGGGCCACAAGAGTCCGAGGGAGATCGTGTCTCTCCGGGACGCCCGCCGGCAGCCCGCGGAGCAGGCGCGTAGCTCAGTTTGGTTAGAGCGCTACCTTGACACGGTAGAGGTCAGCGGTTCGAGTCCGCTCGCGCCTACCATACGTCGGCTCCGCTTGCGAGTACGCTACAGGCGCGTAGCTCAGTTGGTAGAGCGCATCCCTCACACGGATGAGGTCTGCGGTTCGAGCCCGCACGCGCCTACCACGCCTCCGGCGTGAAGCGTGATGGCTGCCGTCCCGTTACGAGGACGGCTTTTTTGTTGTGTGCCGATCGGGTGTGGCAGCGAGCGAGGCGATCGGAGTGGTGAAAGGGGACCGAGGGTACCGGCGATGAGGAAAGACGACATCCAACTGACCCTGCCTGATGGCAGCGTGAAGGAGTTCCCCTTGGGGGCGACACCGCTGGAGGTGGCGCGCTCGGTGGGGGAGCGCCTGGCAGCTGCGGCGGTGGCGGGCGAGCTGGATGGTGAGGTCGTGGACCTGCGCGCGCCGATCGGGCGCTCGGGGAAGTTCCGTGTGCTGACGGCGCGTGACCCCGAGGCAGGAGTTGTGATTCGCCACTCGGCGGAGCACGTCCTGGCGGACGCCGTCGAGCGACTCTTCCCCGGCACGATCATCGACGCCGGCCGGCAGGACCACTCGGAGAAGTTCCAGTACGACTTCCGCATCGACCACGCGTTCACCCCGGAGGACCTGGAGCGCATCGAGCAGGAGATGGCCCGCATCGTCAAGGAGGGCCGCCCATTCGAGCGCCGGGTCGTGAGCCGCAAGGAGGCGGCCGAGATCTTCCGCAAGCGCAAGGAAGAGATCAAGCTGATCCGCCTCGAGGACATCCCCGAGGGTGAGGACATCACGATCTTCCGCCACGGCGACTTCGTGGACCTCTGCCGCGGCCCGCACGTGCAGCGCACCGACCAGATCGGCGCCTTCAAGCTGCTCGACACCTCGGGCGCCTACTTCAAGGGCGACGAGCGCAACGAGATGCTCCAGCGCATCTACGGGACGGCCTTCGCGACCAAGGAGGAGCTGGACGCCTATTTCGCCAAGATCGAGGAGGCACGCCGTCGCGATCACCGGCGACTCGGGAGGGAGCTGGATCTCTTCTCGTTCTCGCCGCTGGCGCCTGCCTCGCCCTTCTTCCACCCCCGCGGGGCGATCGTCTACAACGAACTGGTCGCCCTCATGCGGGAGCTCTATCAGGAGTTCGGCTACGAGGAGGTCATCACCCCGCAGCTGTTCGACGTGGACCTGTGGAAGCGCTCGGGTCACTACGAGAACTACCTCGAGAACATGTTCTTCTCCGACGTCGAGGGGCGCGAGTTCTCGATGAAGCCGATGAACTGCCCCGCTGCATGCCTGATCTACGCGACGCGCAGTCACTCGTACCGTGACCTGCCGGTGCGTATGGCTGACTTCGGCAGGCTGCACCGCTACGAGCGCTCGGGCGTCGTGCAGGGCCTGACTCGGGTGCGGACCTTCGTGATCGACGATGCACACATCTTCTGCACCCCGGCGCAGATCGGGCAGGAGGTGTCGTCGCTGTTCGAGCTGATGTTCCGCGTCTACGGCACCTTCGGCTTCCAGGAGCCCGCGATCTATCTCTCGACGAGGCCGGAGAAGGCCATCGGCGAAGTGGATCTGTGGCGGAACGCCGAGGCGCAGCTCGAAAAGTGCCTGAAGGAGCGTGGGGTCGCCTACACACTCAATCCCGGCGAGGGCGCCTTCTACGGGCCCAAGATCGACTTCGTGGTGCAAGATGCAATCGGCCGCGAGTGGCAGCTCGGAACGATCCAGCTCGACTTCAACCTCCCGAACCGGTTCGACCTGACCTACGTCGCCGAGGAGGGCACCGAGCAGCGCCCTGTGATCATCCACCGCGCCGTGCTGGGCTCCGTCGAGCGCTTCTTCGGCGTGATGCTCGAGCACTTCGCCGGCGACCTTCCGCTGTGGCTCGCCCCCGAACACGCGCGCGTGCTGCCGGTGTCCGACCGCTTCATGGACGCCGGCCGGGCCGTGCGCGACCGGCTGAGAAGGGCGGGGCTGAGGGCCGAGCTGGACGAGCGCTCGGAGAAGCTGGGCGCCAAGATCCGCGACGGTGAGCTGGCGAAGGTTCCGGTGCTGCTCGTGGTGGGGGCGCGGGAGGCGGAGTCGGGTGGCGCGAGTGTGCGGGTGAGGCATCGGGGCGATCTGGGCACCAAGACTCTGGACGAGATCGTCGCGACGATGACGACCACGGTGCGGAAGCGTGCTTTGAATGCATGGCCGGAGGCGTGAGCCCCGGCCTCACTTTTTGAGGAGGCATTGATGCCGAAGATCAAGACGTTGCGGGCGGCGGCGAAGCGGTTCAAGAAGACCGGAACCGGGAAGTTCAAGCGCCGTCAAGCGTTCCATTCCCACATCCTGACCAAGAAAGCCGCCAAGAGGAAGCGCCACCTCCGGGAGGAGACGCTCGTATCGTCGGCGGACGCGAAGAACGTGGAGCGCATGCTCCCGTACGCGAAGTAGGAGGCCGGCATGCGCGTCAAGCGTGGACACAACCGGGTACAGCGCCGCAAGAAGGTCCTCAAGCTCGCCAAGGGCTACTACCTGACGAAGCACAACGCCTACCGTATCGCGAAGCTTCAAGTCGAGCGCTCGCTCCAGTTCGCGTATCGGGATCGGCGGCAGCGCAAGCGCTCGATGCGGAGCCTGTGGATCATCCGCATCAACGCCGCTGCACGGCAGTTCGAGATGTCGTACTCGCAGCTCATCGCCGGGCTCAAGGCGGCGGGGTGCGAGCTCGACCGCAAGGTGCTCGCCGACCTCGCGGTTCGCGACAGCGAGAGCTTCGCGGAGCTCGTCAAGACCGCGAAGAAGGGCCTCGAAGCCAAGCCGGCCGCGTAGATGGCACTCGAGACCCTGGAGCGCGCGCGCCAGGAGTTTCTCGCGGCGCTGGCCGAGGCGGGAAGCGATCCCGCCAAGGTGGATGCCGTCCGCGTGCGCTTCGCCGGGAGGCGGTCAGGCCTGCTCCGCGACCTCGAGGAAGCGCTCAAGTCGCTCCCGCGGGACGAAAAACCCGCGTACGGCAAGGCTCTCAACGAGCTCAAGAAGCTCATCGAGGAGCGACTCGGAGCGGCTCAGAAGGCCGTCGAGGAAGCAGGCGCGCGGCGCGAGGTGGTGGACGTCACCCTGCCGGGGCGCCTGCCCCCGATCGGCGCCTATCACCCTGTGACGCTGGTGCGGCGCGAGATCGAGGAGATCTTCCTTCGCATGGGCTACTCGGTGGCGGACGGACCGGAAGCCGAGGACGACTGGCACAACTTCGAGGCGCTCAACTTCCCGCCCGACCACCCCGCCCGCGACACGCAGGACACCTTCTTCCTCGAGGGCGGCCTGCTTCTCCGGACCCACACCTCGCCGGTCCAGATTCGCTCGATGGAGACCACGCCGCCCCCGATCCGCGTGATCATCCCGGGCCGCGTGTACCGGTGCGATTCCGATCTTCGACACGCGCCGATGTTTCACCAGGTCGAGGGTCTGGTCGTGGACGAGGGAATCACCTTCGGCCACCTCAAGGCCACGCTCGAGGCTTTCGTGCACGTGCTGTTCGACCCGGGGATGGGCGTCAGGTTCCGGCCCAGCTTCTTCCCGTTCACCGAGCCCTCGGCCGAAGTGGACATCACGTGCGTGTTCTGCCGCGGCAAGGGATGCCAGGTGTGCACGGGCTCTGGGTGGATCGAGATCCTGGGCGCCGGAATGGTCGATCCCCGTGTGTTCAGCGCGTGCGGACTCGACCCATCGCGTTACACGGGCTTCGCGTTCGGCTGCGGGCTCGACCGCGTCGCGATGCTCAAGTTCGGGATCCCCGACCTGCGGATGCAGTTCTCGGGGGACGAGCGGCTGCTGCGCCAGTTCGAGGGGATGCGGCGATGAGAATTTCGTTGGGTTGGCTCATCACGCACCTCGAGGGACCGCTACCGGCCGCCGAGATGGCCGCACGGCTCACCGCCGCCGGCATGAACGTCGAGCTCCAGGAGCCTTCGGGCGACGACGTTGTGTGGGATGTGGATGTCACCACCAACCGTCCTGACGCGATGAACCACCGGGGCCTCGCCCGGGAGGCCGCCGCCGCTGGCTGCGGCTCCCTCAAGCCCCTCGTGGTCAAGGTCCCCGAGGGCGCGACGCCGGTCGGAAAGCTGGCCAAGCTCACGGTCGAGGACGAGTCGGGTTGCCCGAGGTACTGCGCGCGCGTCGTGCGCGGCGTGAAGGTGGGGCCTTCGCCGGCGTGGCTGGCCGCGCGCCTCGAGCGCTGCGGCATCCGCCCCGTCAACAACATCGTGGACGCGACCAACTACGTGCTGCTTGACATTGGCCACCCGCTCCACGCGTTCGACCTCCCGCGGCTCTCGGGTGCCGAGATCCGCGTCCGCCGGGCCCGGGCCGGTGAGGGAATCACCACCCTCGACGGTGTGGACCGCACCCTGACTCCCGAGGACGTGGTGATCGCAGACGCCAAGCGGGCTGTGGCGATCGCGGGCATCATGGGTGCCGCCAACACCGAAATCGGCCCTGCAACCCGGGACGTGCTGATCGAGTCCGCGTACTTCGCGCCTGTTTCGGTGCGCCGAACCGCGAAGCGGCTCGGTCTCTCGACCGAGGCCTCGCAGCGTTTCGAACGCGGCGCCGATCGCGCGATGGCTCGCACCGCCGTGGATCTGGCCGCCGAGTTGATCGTCCGTCTGGCCGGCGGCGAGGTGGCGGCCGGGGTGCTCGACTCGGCGCCGTCGCTGCCGGCGCCGCCCACGATCGAGTTCTCGCTGCGGCGGCTGTCGGCGTTCGCAGGCTGCGAGATCCCGCGCGAGTTCGTCGTCAACGTCCTCACCGCCCTCGACCTCGCGCCCCGGGTCGAGGGCGACACGGTCACCTGCACGGTACCGTATCACCGCGTGGACCTGGACCTTCCGGAGGACCTTTACGAGGAGGTGCTCCGGCACTTCGGGTACGAAAACGTCCCGTCGGTTCTGCCCTCGTTCGCAGTGAGCCCCGGCAAGCGACTCGGCAGCTGGCCACTGACCGAGCGGGCCCGCGACGCGCTGGTGGCCGTCGGGGCTGCGGAGGCCCTCACCTACACCTTCTCGTCCGCGGAGCTGGAGCGCGCGACGGCCGCTTCCCCTCTCGGCGACCGTGGCGCCGTCGTCAAGGTGGAGAACCCGCTCTCCGCACGCCTGGCGGTGCTGCGGCGCTCGCTGCTGGCCGGTCTCGTGGACGCCGCCGGAGGCAACCTGCGCAGGGGTGGCGCGCGCGTGCTGCTCGGCGAGGTCGGTCGCGTCTTCTTCGCCCGTGGCTCGAAGGTCGTCGAGGAAGATCGCCTCGCCCTCGCACTCGCGGGCACGGCCGGGCCGTGGGACGCGGTGCGGGACACCGACTTCCTGGACCTCAAGGGTCTCGTCGAGGACGTGCTGGCGCAGCTCGGTGTGGAGAGTACCGAGTGGCGTCCCTCGACGGCACCACTGCTCGCGCCGGGAGAGGGTGGTGAGGTCGTTGCCGCGGGTCGGGTCGTCGCGATCGGGGGTCGGCTCGCCGAGCCTGTAGCCGAGGCGTTCGGCCTCCCGGCGCCGCTCTGGGTGGCGGAGGTGGACCTTGGCGCGGCGGCCGCCGACCGGGTCCCTTCGTTCCGGCCGCTGCCGCGCTTTCCGGCGGTGACGGCGGACCTCACGGTCCGCCACAATGTGTCCCTCTCGTACGCGGAGCTCGCCGCCGCAGTGCGCGCCGCCGCCTCCGAGTGGCTCGAGGCCGTTTTCCCGGTCGTACGCTACCGTGGCGAGGGTGTTGGCACAGACGAGGTCAAGACCACCGTGCGCCTGGTCTACCGTCATCCCGAGCGCTCGCTCACGCAGGACGAGGTCAACGCCGCGCATTTCGCGCTCATGGACACGCTTGCCCGTACACTTGCGGTGAGCTTCCAGTAGGAGGCCGCATGGATATCTTCGCCACTCTCGAGGAACGCGTCGAAAAGCTGATCACGGGATACAAGGAGCTGCAGGCGCGCGTCGCGGCCCTGGAGGAGGAGAACCGGAAGCTGCAGGCCGGGGACGAAGGCACCGCCCATCTCACGGAGCGAATCGTTGAGCTCGAGGCGGAGCGCAATGAGATCCGAGCCCGCCTGGAGAAGCTCCTCAAGAACGTCGCCGCCCTCGAACTCTAGCGACCGGGTCGCGGACCCCCAACGATTTGTCGTCCGCGCCCTCTGCCCCCACGAGACGCTTTGCTTCCCACCTTGAGACCGGCCGTATCGCCCCCCGGGGGTTTGCTTCAGCATCCATCCTTACGATGGAGGTTACTTCTGAAGCGCATAGGTGTAGAGCTGTCTGCCGTCCTCGCCGATGAATCGCACGGTCAGGCTTGAGCCATCGGCCTCCAGGATCGTAAACCCCTGCTGCTTCTCTGCCACGAACAGGAGACCCTCGTACCCCGGCTTTTCGACAGATCGCGCCCCACCGCCCGCCGCGCCGTTGACGAAGAAATGAACGTTGCCTCCCCGCCTGAGGTGTTGGAACAGGTGTTCGTGCCCGCAGAGGTACAAATCCACGTGGTGCTCCTCCAGGATCGGCTGCAGGCGCCTGATGAGGTCATCGTTGTCCCCGCGCAGCGCCGAGTACACCTGAAGATGCCCGTAGACGACCTTCCACTTTGCCGTGCTCTTCTCCAACTCATCTCGCAGCCACAACAGCTGTGCCTCCGACATGAGAACGGTGTTCACTGTGAAGAACTGGACAGGGCCAGCCGTGAATGTGTAGTAGGGAGCCGGCAACCGCCAGGCGGCGCTCTTTTGCGAGTAGAGAATCTCCGCCGCTGGACCGTCGGGCGAACCCCAGTCATGGTTGCCCATCGAGACATAGAAGGGAATACCGAGCTGCGGGTAAGCTTGCTCCCAGTATTGCTGCCATCGTGGATCGCCTGGACTGTGAGCCCCGTCGTCCTGGAAATTGTCCCCGAGAGTGATTCCGAAATCGAACGGCTGGGCGCGATGGAACTTGAGCATGGTGTCAAACGACAGCTTCTGCTCCTCGTCGCCGGTGCCGAAATCGCTGATCGCCAGCACGCGGATACGGCCAGACTCGGGTCTGGCGGAAAAGACGGGCGGCGGATCCCAGAGGAACGAGGGAAGGGTCGCCATTCCCCACCGACTCGACCCCAAGCGTTCCTGAGACCGTCCCAAGGTTCGCAGCGCTACCGAATCGCGACCCTCTTTCGCGAGGTCGATCCTCTTCTGGAGCAGACGCGACAGCTCCTCGCTGTCGACCTCAATCAGGGCGTTGAGCGCCGCGACGGCCACCTCAGGATCCGGGTACGAGCTGGCCCATCGTTCCAGCGATTTTCTGAGTAGAGGGTCGGGGGTCTCCTTGAGCGTGGCCGCTATGGGACGGATGCACGGTTCGGATTTCGTGGGGCACTGCTTCGCATCCACCAGCGCAATGACGAAATCTCTCGCTTGCGGCGCCACACGGCGCCCGCCCGACGTTCCGTCCGCCGCCCGCAACAGGTTCCGGATCAACCTGGCCTTTTGGTCTTCGTTGCTTTCGCGGACGATCGCTGCGCCGGCATCGCGCAGCTCCGGCGGTAGGGTTCCCAGCAGCGTCTCCTCGGCCGGCTGGGATGGCGCGCTCACGATTGTTGCGGGTTGTCGTGCGGCAGCACCTTGCGTCTGCCCGGCGCCGGCGACACCTGCCTTGCCAAGGAAGGCCGCACCGGAGATCAGCAGTACTGCAAAAGCCGAGACACGCCGCTCCCACCTTCTCTTCATGTCGCTCTCCTGCGCGGCTCCGTCCCGGTAAGCGCTCAGCCGCTGCGCGTGTGCCGCCTTGGACGCCGGAAGAGGCCGCAGGTTCCCCTGCTTCTTCTCGATCACCGCGACTCACGCCATTCTACCTACTCCTCAACTGGTCGAAATTTGGGCCGGGGCCACAGCGAGACCGAGCGCTCCACTTTCATCGGCGTGGCTCCCGCAGTCCACGTGGACGGCAGCCCGGAACCATTAAGCGAGATGCCCGGGAGAGATTGTGGTCCTGCTCACGTTTAAAGCCTGGACAAACGGCGCATTAGGTTCAAAGATAGCTGGAGGAGGCGGCACCGTGTGGAGGAAGGCGGAGCCCGAGCGTGGCGCCCGGCACGTACCGGCGACCGCCGGGCGTGCCTCGGAAGGCCAGATCCCGGCCGGGGCCGGTGCATCGTTTCCACGCGTCGAGGGAGGTCCAATGGCTGCGGAACGTCCAGGCGACCGTGCGATCATCGGTCCGTCCATCACGATCAAGGGAGACGTGACGGGTGAGGAAGACCTCGTGATTCAGGGACGGGTCGAGGGCAAGGTGGACCTCGCTCAACACAACGTCACGGTCGGCACCAACGGCCGCATCAAGGCCAACGTCTTCGGGCGCAGCGTGACGATCGAGGGCGAGGTCGAGGGCGACCTGCATGCCGAGGAGCACATCGCGATCCGCAAGTCCGGCAAGGTGCACGGCAATGTCTCGGCTCCGCGAGTCACCATCGAGGACGGGGCGATCTTCAAGGGCAGCATCGACATGGATCGCAAGGTCACCTCTCGGCCCGCCCTCAACCCGCCTGGCGCGTCGCTAGCGGTCTCGACCTCGGGCACCGGAATGGCAGGTAGTACCCCGGCTCGGCCAGGCGAGCCGAAGCACGGCGAACAGAAACAATCCGAGCGGGGCGGCTGAGAGCACCGCCCGGAGAGCTCGGGTGCCCTGGCGTCTCCGGCGTGGGTCCGATCAGGCAGCCGGGCCGCGGCGTGAGTTTGCGGACCCCCGTGAGCCCGCGCCGCCTCTGTACCGCTCCCCCACGCTCAAGGTGCTCGTCTCCCGCCTTTCGAGTGAGGTCCCGCACCACGTTCTCGACCTGGGCGGAGCCTCAGGGGCCAACGTCGAGTTCTTCGCGCGCTTTTCGAGCCGGCTGCAGATCGTGGATCTCCCCGACGCACTTGCCTCCCAGGAGCTGCGAGCCCTGCTGACCGTCAACCCGGCGGCGGCGTTCCGGAGGCTTCTCCCTCCTCCGTCCGGGCCCTTCGATGTGGTGCTTGCCTGGGACCTCCTGAACTACCTGACTCGCGAGCAATGCGGTCGTCTCGCCGTCTACCTCGAGGACGTCTGCGGACGGGACGCGCTCGTGCTCGCGTTCGTCTCGACCTCGAGGGAGATGTCCGCTGCGCCGTTGGTGTTCAAGATCGTGGACGCGCAGACGCTGCTCTTGCAGCCGCGGACTCCTGCCGTGCGGTCAAGCCCACTGCTTGCACCTGCCGAGGTCGAACACCTGATGACCGGGTTCGCGGTCGTTCAGTCGGTCCTGATGCGCCACGGCATCCGCGAGTATCTCTTCGTCCGACGCTAGGGCGCCGTCTGCCTTCTCTTGCGGGTGCTTGGGTTCGCGCGCCGTGGCAGTGGTAAACCGATTCGTGCCATCGGGAGGTCAGCGACCTTCGGCGGGGTTCGAGCGGAAGACGTCTGGCATCCAGGTGCTCTTCGGGTCCACCGTGACCGAGCAGTGGTCGAGGATGCCGAGCTCGTGGTACATGGGATGGTCCTGGTGGACCGCGATCCCGACCGGGTCGCGGCCACCCCGACGGTACCTCGGCGCGGCCACGGTCATGCATACGAGCAGCACGACGAGCGCGCCGAGCCATAGGCGGGCGAGCCGCTGCACCGTCGCGCGGCGGCGGCTGCGTAGCAGAACGATGACCCACAGCAGGAGCGGCAGCACCGCAGCGTGGAGAACCGAGAAACTCTGCCACGCCATGATCGTGGTGGGCGAGAGCGCGAACGACGCGATGGACGCCACGAACGTCCAGACCACGTAGCCGTGGAGCCAGGTCCGGTCGCTCATCTCCGTCTGGGGCCGACGCCAGCGGCGCCGGTTGCGGCGCCACATCCACGCCGCGGCCACCGCGGGAGCCGCCACGCTGGCGACCCCGACGGCGATCGCCGCCGCGCTCAGCGGAAGTCCGAGCCATCCGCCCACCTCGCCGAGCAGCGGCGTGAAGTCGAAGGTGGTCATGTCTCCGCCAAATGAGAGTGACGGATAGCGCAGCCAGTACAAGACCCCGCGCACGAGAGGGAAGACGAAGATGAGCCCTCGAAAAAGGAAGCCTTTGCTGCCGGGGAGCAGGGAAGGGTTGGCGGCCACTGCCTCGACCCAGGGGATGAGCGCGAGGGCGCTCGCGCCAGCCCCGACCGCAACCCCGGCCCAGTTCGGTCTGAACCACCCCCGCAGGGCCAGTACCACCGCGGCAAGCGCCAGCAGGAAAAACGACGAGTGGAGTTGGAAGAACGCGCCCAGTGCCAGTACGTGCAGCAGCGAGGCCCAGAAGCTTGGTCGGCGACGCTGCTTGTAGACGGCCCAGAACTGAACGGCGCCGAAGAAGAACAGCCAGTTTGCGGGCCAGAGGAACGCGGAGTGGTACACACGCCAGGGGTTGAGCCAGTAAAGCACGCAGAAGAGGAGGCGCTCCCGCACCCCCAAAAGGCGGCGCCACGTACGGTCGAGGAGCAGATAGCCGACCACGTGGGAGAGGAGGATCAACAGCGCCGGCGCCCGGTAGTCACGCCACGCGAGCAGGGCCACGCCGGAGAGGGCGGCGCTGAGACCTCCCGGGGCCTTGCCGTTCGCCGAGGTCGTCAGCCCGAACTGGATCCACTCACCGTGCGTGAAGAGCCAACCTCGTGCGAGCGCGTTGAGCTGGTCACCGGAAACCTGGCTGCGCGCCACCATGAGCAGCGAGATCGCGAGGCCGAGTGCGAAGAGAATCGGCAGCCGCGAGAAAAGTGGGCCGAAAAGGTTCTCGGGCTCCCGCCCGGCAGGGCGACCCGCGTCCTCGCTCGAGGCCGAGCTCACGATCGCTCCGGCCGAACGCCCGGGCTCGACGCGAGGATCTCGACCACTTCGGCGGGTGTGGCACGCCCAAAGGAGACGAAGAGGGGATCCGAGCCGATGGCGGCTTCTTCGCGCTGGACCGGGTCACCGACGAGGCCTGCCACCTCCTGCACCGGCAGCGCGGGATCAAGGCGGCGTGACGCTTCGGAGGAATAGAGCACGGCGGCGCAGCCGTCCCCGCGGTTCAGCAGGAAACCCCGCAGAGGACGCAGGGCTTCGGGCAGGAAGCTCACCTCGCACCCCCGGGTGCGGGCCAGCAGCGCCCTGAACGCGCGGTAAGAAGGCCTCACCGTCCAGGCATCGTCGTCGTCGAGGAGACCGTAGCCACGCGCGACGAGTTGCCACCAGAAAACGCTCGCGACGTGCCCTGTTGCCGCGGCAGTCAGGTAGTACAGCGCGAGGTAGCGAGCCTGGGTTGCCTCGTCGGTCTGTACGTGGGCTCCGGCCGGCGAGTGTTTCCCCGTCCCCTTGAGGGGCCAGTTGAACTCGGTGAGGTGAATCGGCACATCGGCGTGGGGAGACGCCTCCAACACCGCGCGGAGAAGCAGGATCTTGCGGCGCAGGTCGAAGTGACGGTACTGGACCGCGTCGGGGGAGCCTCGGCGGTCCACGTACAGCAATGCGGCGATGCCGTCGAAGTCGAAAGGACGTCTGCCGAGGAGATAGTTGGTCGTGAAGTAGTACTCGAAGTCGATGACCGGCGGGCCCAGCCACCGGCAGGTGGGGAAGTCGTCACGTACCTCGGCGGTTGCCTCGAGCAGCCGGACGTACTCGTCGGGGTGCCAGATCCCCCACTTCTTGCGGTTCACCGCGTGCCCGAGCTGGAAGGTCGGGTCGAGGCCACCGAAGCAACTGGCGGCCTCGCGCACGAATTCCTGCCAGCGGCTTGGCTCCTTGACCATCGCACGGTCCTGCAGCAGCGTGAAGGTGAGGTTCACACCCTCGCCGTGCAGGCGACCGAGCTCATCGCGCAGTTCGAACACGGGGTCCGGGTCCCAGGCGGGAATCCGGACCAGGACGGCCCCCACCTCCAGGTCACGTACCCGCTCCCGGTAACGCCCCCAGGTGGCTCGAGTCGGGGAGATTGCGACCCCGAACTCGTCACCGGCCACCGGGTGGGGCGTCGGCGCCTGGGCCAGGAGTGCCCGGTAGCACCTCACGACCGGCCGTACCTGCCGCACGTTCCGCCCGAGCAGGCGAAGGAACTGTGCGGCGTCGGAGCGGGAGGCCCAGAACTTCTCCCACTTGGAGAGGTCGGTGTGCGGCTGGTGGTGGCGTTCGTCCCACCGGAAGTGATCCCGGCTCCGGTCCGGGTTGCCCCGTCGCACGCCCTCGGTGTCGGTCTTTTTCCCCATGAGGCCGTCAAAGGCCCCCGCCTGGCTCAGGTCCGAAGTGTACCCGGTTTGGGCCCTCGCGGCGGAGGGAACACCTCTTCCAGGATTCCTGTTGACATGAGGAGAAACGAGTCGGTTCACCCGAGCCACGACTCGGAGGTGTCGCCATGATACGGACCAAGCGCGTGTACGAGCCCCCCGTCCCGGAGGATGGAGTGCGGGTACTGGTGGATCGGCTGTGGCCGCGCGGCGTGTCCAAGGAGAACGCCAAGATCGAGTGGTGGGCGCGCGAGCTGGCGCCCTCTGACAGGCTGAGGCGCTGGTTCGGCCATGCCCCGCCGCGCTACCGCGAGTTCGTGGAGCGCTACAGGGCCGAGCTCGACAGCAGCGATGCGATTGCCCGCCTGAAGGCCCTCGCCGACCGGGAGACCGTGACCCTGGTTTACGCGGCGCGCGACGAGCGGCACAACAACGCTCGCGCTCTGGTCGAGATCCTGGATCTCTGACCCCTTCGCTCGCCGATGCGGAATGCCCGTCCTCGTTGTAGAGTGCGACGGTGGACATTGGCGACGGGCAGCAGCGTGCAACCCTGCGTCGGATCGCGCGGCGGGCGATGTTCGAGCGCGGTCTCGCCCCGGACTTCCCACCCGAGGCGATCGCCGAGCTTGCGGGCATGCAGGCGCCGGCAGCCGGCGACGGCACGGTGCGCGACCTGCGCACCCTTCTCTGGTCCTCCATCGACAACGACGACTCCCGCGACCTCGACCAGCTCACGGTAGCCGGGGGAATGCCCGGCGGAATCGTGCGACTGCTGGTCGCCATCGCCGACGTGGACGCCCTGGTCGGGAAAGGCTCTGCTATCGATGGGCACGCGCGGACCAACACGACCTCGGTCTACACGGCGGCGGAGATCTTCCCCATGCTCCCGGAGAAGCTTTCCACCGACCTCACCTCTTTGGCTGACCGGGAGGACCGCCTGGCAGTCGTGATCGAGATGACCGTGGCTGGGGACGGTTCACTCACTGCCTCGAACGTCTACAGGGCGACGGTGCGTAACCGTGCCAAGCTCGCCTACAACTCGGTTGCGGCATGGCTGGAGGGCCAGGGGTCGGTTCCGGAAGCGGTCGCGTCGGTCCCGGGGCTCGATGCCAACCTCCGCCTCCAGGACGAGATAGCGCAGACGCTCAAGGCGTTCCGGCACGAGCACGGGGCGCTCGACCTCCAGACGCTCGAGGCACGCCCGGTCTTCGTTGCCGACGAGATCCGCGACCTCGAGGTCGAGGAGAAGAACCGGGCCAGGGAGCTGATCGAGGACCTCATGATCGCGGCCAACGGCGTCACCGCACGCTTCCTCGAGGGCCATCACCTCCCCTCGCTGAGACGCGTCGTGCGTACACCCAAGCGCTGGGACCGCATCGTTGAGGTCGCCGGGCACCTGGGGGAGGCACTCCCCCCGCAGCCGGATCCACGTTCCCTCGCGGGTTTCCTGGCGAGGCGGAAGGTCGCAGATCCCCTGCGCTTCCCCGACCTCTCGCTCACGGTGGTCAAGCTGCTGGGTGTCGGCGAGTACGTGGTCGAACTGCCGGGACAGACGGCGCCAGGTCACTTTGGGCTCGCGGTCAGGGACTACACCCACGCCACGGCACCCAACCGCCGGTTTCCGGACCTCCTCACCCAGCGTCTCCTCAAGGCCGCACTCGCGGGCAACCCTGCACCGTACACCGGGGACGAGCTGGCAGAACTTGCAGCGCACTGCACTCTGCAGGAGGACGCCGCCAACAAGGTCGAGCGCCAGGTTGCCAAGTCCGCGGCGGCGATCCTGCTGGCCTCGAAGGTCGGCCAGCGCTTCGACGCGATCGTCACCGGTGCCTCGCCCAAGGGGACGTGGGTGCGCGTCTTTCACCCCCCTGTCGAGGGCAAGCTGGTGACCGGCGTTGAAGGGCTCGACGTCGGCCATCGCCTGCGGGTCGAGCTGGCCGCAACCGACGTGGAGCGGGGGTTCATCGACTTCAAACGCGTCGTATGATGCCGTCTGCGGGCTCCGTGGCGGGGAGAGTCCACCGCGCACGGCTCAGGGGGCACACAATGACGGAGACGGGTGAGGTCCTGGCGGCTCTCGGCAGGGCGGTGCTTGAGGGGGACGACCAGACTGTCGTCGTCCTCGCTCGCCGGGCGCTGGATTCGGGGCTCGCGCCCCTCGAGACCATCGAGCGGGGGCTCGTTCCCGGCATCCGCAGGGCGGGCGAACTGTGGGACGAGGGGGAGTACTTCCTCCCCGAGCTGGTGAGCTCGGCGCAGGCGATGAAGGCCGCGATGGATGTCGTGCGCCCGGCGCTCGCCAGGCATGGCGGGGGACGGGAGATCGGCCGGGTCGTGATCGGCACCGTCCACGGGGATATCCACGACATCGGCAAGACCCTGGTCGGCACGCTCCTGGCGGCCAACGGGTTCTCCGTGACCGACGAGGGGGCGGACGTACCCCTCGATCGGTTCGTCGCGCGTGCCCGGGAGTTGGACGCCGACCTGGTGTGCGCCTCGGCTCTGCTCACCACGACCATGGCCGAGCAGCGCGAGCTCGTCAGCGCGCTGCGCCGGGAGGGGTTGCGCGCCCGGGTGATGGTGGGTGGCGCGCCCGCGAGCCAGGAGTGGGCCAACGAGATCGGTGCGCACGGTTACGCGGACAATGCGGTGGCGGCCGTGGCGGTGGCGCACAGGCTGGTGACGGGTGAGGCCTGAGCAGCTGCGGGCGCTCGTCGGGGAGCGCGTCCTGCTGCTTGACGGCGGCATGGGCTCGCTGCTGATGGCCGCGGGGCTGGAGCACGGCCGCGCCCCCGAGTGGTGGAACGTGGAGCACCCCGAGCGGGTCGAGGCCGCGCACCGAGGCTACGTTGAGGCCGGCAGCGACATCGTCCACACCAACACGTTCGGGGCGAGCCCGCCCAAGCTGAAGACCGCCGGTCTCGGCGGCCGGTGCCGCGAGATCAACGGATTGGCTGTCGCGATCGCACGCCGGGCTGTCGTCGACTCGACACTCGTGGCGGGTGATGTGGGGCCCACCGGCCTCACGCTGCCGCCGGTAGGCCGGGCGACAGTCGAGGAGCTCGCGGAGGCTTATCGCGAGCAGGTCGCCGCCCTGGCCGAGGCCGGTGCCGACCTGATCTCCATCGAGACGATGTACGACCTGCGGGAGGCGCTGGCGGCAGTGGCGGCGGCACGCACGACCGGACTCCCCGTACTGGCCTCGATGACGTTCGAGGCCCGCAAGCGAGGCTTCTTCACGATCATGGGCGACCCGCTTGGCGCCTCTCTGGCGGCCCTGGGCGAGGCCGGCGCGGACGCGGTCGGCTGCAACTGCAGCGTGACGTCGTCCGTGATGGTCGGCATGGTCGCGGAGGCCCGCCGCTTCGTGAGCGCGCCAATCATCGCGCAGCCGAACGCGGGCAACCCTCGCGTCACGCCGGAGGGGACGGCCTACGACGCCTCACCGGAAGGGTTCGCGCGGGACGTGCTCGCCATGGCGGAGGCGGGCGCACGCCTCGTGGGCGGCTGTTGTGGGACGACCCCGGAGTTCATCGCTCGCGCACGGGCGACCCTGACCGCGAAGGGGGTCGCGTGAGGCGGGACGCCGTGGTGATCGACCTCGAGGCAGACGTGACCCGGGACGAGGTCTTCCGTTACCTCGGCTACCGCCGTGACGACAAGCGTTCAGCGAAGGCTCAGCAGAGACTCGCCGAAGTTTGGCCGCAGGCCCTCTCCTTGCTGCACCCGCGCGGCGCGTACCGCGTCGTGGACGGTTCGGCGGCAAGGTTGGCAGGTATGCCCGAGGCCGGACCCGAAGTGGGGGTCGCCGTTTGCACGGTCGGGCCGGAGCTCGAGAACGCGAGCACCGCTTGCGCTTCGAGGGGGGAGCTCCTCGACGCCCTGCTGCTGGACGCCATCGGTTCAGCTGCGGCCGAGGCCGCTGCGGACAGCCTGAACCTGGCCCTGTGCGCCGTGGCGACCGAGGCCGGAGCGTACGCCGCGCCTCGTGTGAGCCCCGGCTACGGCTCCTGGGACGTGAGCTTCCAGAGGAACGTGCTGGCGCTGCTGCCGGCAGCCCAGCTCGGCATCACGCTGACGAGCGGCCAGATGATGGTCCCCCGCAAGTCCGTGAGCTTCGCCGTGAGCTTCGAGAAGAGCCCGCCGGAAGCGCACCGGCCGGGCGCGGCGTGCGAGCGCTGCGGCCTGGAGCGGTGTCGTCATCGGCTTGCCCCGGTACGGGCGGAGTGAGGGAGGGGACGTGGACGCGATCAGGCCGCGGGTGCAGCTCTTCACGAGCGCGCAGGTCGAGGGGATCGTCGGTGACGCGCTGCATGCCCTCGAGAACGTCGGGTTCTTCGTCGAAAACGAGGATGCACTTGAACTCCTGAGGGATGCCGGCGTGCGGCTCGAGGGGCAGCGCGCCTTTGCGGCTGAGGGAGCGGTACGAGAGGCGCTCGCCTCGGCGCCCCGGAGGTTCACAGTCTTCGACCGCGACGGGAACCCCGCCATCGAGCTTGGCGGTGACGCGGTGCAGTTCGACCCGGGATCGGCGGCGCTCTGGTTCCTCGATCCTGTCACGGGGCGGCGCAAGCCGGAGACGGCAGACCTCGCCCACCTCGCCTGGGTGACCGAGTCGTGTACGCACATTGCGGGCCAGTCCACCGCCCTCGTGCCGGCCGACGTGCCCGAGGTCATGGGAGACCGGTGGCGGCTGTACGTGGCGTTGATGAATTCCCGAAAGCCGGTGATCACGGGGACCTTCAGCAAGGATGCATTCGCGCCGATGAAGGCGATGCTCGCTGCGGTTCGCGGGGGCGACGGGGCGCTCGTCGAACGGCCGCTGGCGATCTTCGACTGCTGCCCGACACCGCCCCTCAAGTGGAGCGACCTGACCTGCCAGGCGCTCATCGACTGCGCGAGGAGCGGGATTCCGACCGAGCTCGTGTCCATGCCGCTGGCGGGTGCGACCTCGCCGGTGACGCTTCGGGAGATGGTGGTGCAGCACTGCGCGGAAAGCCTCTCCGGTGTGCTCATCCACCAGCTCGCCCGTCCCGGCGCCCCGATCGTCTTCGGGGGCTCCCCCTCGGCGTTCGACATGCGGCACGGCACAACCCCGATGGGTGCCGTCGAGACGATGATGGTGGACGTCGGCTATGCCCAGGTCGGTAAGCACCTCGGCCTTCCCACCCACGCGTACATGGGGCTGGCCGACACCAAGGGGGTGGACTACCAGGCCGGGATGGAGTCCGGCGTTGGGGCCGTCCTCGCCGCGCTCGCCGGGATCAACGTGGTCTCGGGTCCCGGGATGCTCGACTTCGAGAGCTGCCAGAGCCTGGAGAAGCTCGTGCTCGACAACGAGGTGTGCGGGATGGCGCTGCGTCTCGTGCGTGGGATCTCGCACGCCTCGGCGGCCGACGCCGTCGAGCTGCTGCGGCAGGTGGTGGAGACGGGCAGCCTGCTGGGGCATCGCCACACCCGCGCGAACTTCCGCTCCGAGCTGCTGGTTTCCGGCCCGGTGATCGACCGCGCCTCGCACGGGGACTGGGAGAAGGCCGGCTCGAGAGATTCGCGTGCTGCCGCGGCCGAGGAGGTGCGGCGGATACTCGCCCGGGGGAACCCGGCGCCGGTGGCCGACGAGCTCGGGCGCACACTCAGCAGCCTGATCCGGGCCGAGGGGAAGCGCCTGGGCATCGAGAAGCTTCCGGTGGCCTGAGGCTGGTGAAACGCGGAGGTCCGGGAACCAATGCGCGGCTGCGCCCTCCATCGCAAACTCCGGAACCACCCGCTGTGTCCCGCTTGAAACCCGGTGGGTGCTCTGCTACCAATGCCGCCCGGGGCCAAGTGATCGCCTCTGGAGAAGGAAGAGAAGGGAAGAGACCATGAGAGAGCGGGGGCATCGCATTGCCAACCTGTGCGCTGGCGCCGTGTTGGTTGCCGCGGCGTCGGCGGCACCGGCGGCTGCCCAGGAAAGCTACATCGGCGGCACGTACAGCTGGACCAACCTCGACGCTTCCGGAAACACCGGCACCAACCCCACGGGTGCTGGCTACAAGCTCTTCTTCGGTCACGATGCCAAGTACCTTCTGGGGTGGGAAGCGGGCTACACCAACTTCGGTAGCTTCAACGGCACGGTAGAGGCGACCGACGGCTCAGGCACGTACAAGCTCACTGGCTCGGGGTGGGACGTGGCTTTGACCGTGCACGTTCCGCTCGGCAAGGTCGTCGGGCTCTACGGCAAGCTCGGCTACCTGTTCTGGAGCACGGACCTAACCTCGGCTCTGGAGGATCTCGTGACCGGCAGCGACAGCGGACGCAACCTCTTCTACAGCGCAGGGTTACGCCTCAACGTCAGCCGGATGGTCGGGCTCCTGGTCGAGTGGGAGCGGGACAAACTCGGGGACCATGCATCGGTCGACATGGTGAATGCAGGTCTCCGGCTCAATTTCTAGCACGGGGACTCGAGACTGCCCGATCAAGGTCATGATGGCCTCGTTGGGGTGCATGGCTGCGAAGTAGTTCACAAGCAACCCGCGCCGGTGCCCGCTACAATGTCGGCGCACGGCACAAACAGATTCGATCGGTTCGCAGGAGGGAGGAGCCACGATGAGCACGGGCGGTACGGGCTCGCTGGATCCCAAGGTCCTGGAAGCGGCGCGCCAAGCGTTCGGAGCGCCTTCCTCGGGTGCAGTGACGCTCGGAGCAGTCGTGCACAACGGGGCGTGCCACCCCGAGCCGCTGGTGACGCTTCCGATCGCGATGACGAACCGCCACGGCCTGATCGCGGGCGCCACCGGTACCGGCAAGACCAAGACCCTGCAACTGATCGCGGAGCAGCTCTCGCTCGCGGGCGTGCCCGTGTTCATGGCCGATCTCAAGGGCGACCTATCCGGCGTGGCGGCACCCGGTGAGATCAACGAAAAGATCAGTCAGCGTGCGAAGGATACGGGTTACGCCTGGGTCGCCAAGGGTTTCCCGGTGGAGTTCCTCTCCCTCACCGGCAAACGCGGCGCGCAGCTGCGGGCCACGGTGTCGTCCTTCGGACCGCTGCTGCTCGCCAAGGTCCTGCAACTCAACGAGACACAGGCGAGCGTGCTGTCGCTGGTGTTCAAGTACTGCGACGACCGGCGCCTGCCGCTGCTCGACCTGCCCGACCTGCGAACGGTTCTGCAGTACCTCACGGGCGAAGGGGCGGGGGACCTCAAGGACTACGGCGGGATGTCCAAGGCCACGGTCGGCGTACTGCTGCGAGACATGGTCGAGCTCGAGCAGCAGGGCGCGCTGGCGTTCTTCGGCGAGCCCGAATTCGACCTCGACGACTTGATGCGCACCGAGGGCGGCCAGGGCCTCGTTTCGATCCTCGAGCTGACCGATGTGCAGGACAAGCCGGCGTTGTTCTCGACGTTCATGATGTGGATGCTGGCGCGGCTGTACCACGACCTCCCCGAGGTCGGAGACATCGACAAGCCAAAACTTGCGTTCTTCTTCGACGAGGCCCACCTCCTGTTCGACAACGCCAGCAAGGAGCTCGTCAACCAGATCGAGCAGGTGGTGCGTCTGATCCGGTCCAAGGGCGTCGGGGTCTTCTTCATCACGCAGAACCCCAAGGACGTGCCGCCCGACGTCCTGGGACAGCTCGGACACCGCATCCAGCACGCCCTGCGCGCCTTCACCCCCGACGACGACAAGGCGCTCAAGGCTGCCGCCCGCACGTTCCCGAAAACTGACTTCTACGACATCGAGGAGACGCTCACGACCCTCGGCACAGGCGAGGCCCTGGTCACCGTGCTGGGGCCGAAGGGTGTCCCGACGCCGCCGTTCGCGACGAGGATGATCCCGCCGGCGTCACGTATGGCCCCGCTCACGGACGCGGAGTTCGCGGGGAGGCTTGGCGGATCGGCACAGACTCGCAAGTACGCTCAGGCGTTCGACCGCGAGAGCGCGCGCGAGATGCTGGCGCGGCGGATGGCGCCTGGAGGCGAGGCGGGACAGGCTCCGCCAGCGGGCGGCCGGGACGAACAGACGCCTCGACGCGGTGGCAAGGAGCCGCCGAGCACGATAGAGACGATCCTCAAGTCGTCCGTGACTCGTACCGTGGCGCGCGAGGTCACCCGCGGCTTGCTCGGCGCGTTGCTGGGCAGCTCCTCGCGCCGGCGCAGTGGCGGCCTGTTCTAGCAGGTTGCCTGTCGATGGTGGTCCGATGAGGGCGTCACGCGGGGCTCGACGAGCCCCGGAGGGGGAAGTATGGGAGTCCTGGACGGATTACTCGGTCAACTGGGCGGCCTCTTCGGTGGCGGCGCCCAACAGAAGAACGTCGTCAACAGCGTGCTCGAGATGTTGAACAAGCCGGGGGCTGGAGGTCTCGCCGACATCGTCAAGGGATTCGAGTCGAGCGGTCTCTCGCAGCTCGTCCAGTCCTGGATCAGCACCGGCAAGAACCTGCCCGCCTCGGCGCAGCAGATCGAGCAGGGCTTGGGCTTGGAGAAGATTGCGGTCCTGGCGCAGAGCCTCGGCCTGACACCGGACGTCCTCAAGATCAAGCTCGCCGAGATATTGCCGCAGGTCATCGACAAGCTGACCCCAGACGGCGTCGTTCCCAAGGCCTAGGGCGGACAGCTCGGCTCTGAGGGTTGAATTCGAGCTACGCGGGCCTCTCAAAGTCCAGGGTCTTGGATCGCATGAACGCTTTGAGGGTGCCGAAGAAGAGCGCCGGCTGCTCGAGGTACGCGACGTGGCCGCACTCCGGGATCGTCAGCCAGCGTGAGTTGGGGAAGATGTCGAGCATCTTCCTCTGGGCCCAGAGAGGTATGGCCCTGTCCTGCTCGCCCGGCATGACCAGCGTGGGTGTGGTGACAGCCCGGTAGGCAGGCATACGGTTGTCGAGTTCACCGAAGTACTCCTCCTGCGCCTCGGTGAGGCGAATCAGGCAGTGGACGCTGTTCTTGTACCGGTCCTCGAAGCGCTGCCTCATCGGCTCCAGCGCGTCGCGGCCGATCTTGCGAACGAATGGCTCGCCGAAGATCTTCTCGTACAGGTAGTGGGTGTACAGCCCGAAGCAGTCCGGACCGAGACGGTAGAACCGCAACGACAGCGCCTCGTACATCTCGAACAGCTCCTCGCGCGAGAGGATGATCCCGGACAGCGTGAGGGTGTGCAGGCGGTCGTGAAATTGGCGTGCGTGTTCGATGGCGACGAATCCTCCGTACGAGATCCCCATCGAGTGGATCCGCTCGATGCGGAGCGCATCCATGATCATCGTCAGATAGGTCGCGATGCGGGTGATGGAGTACGGTTCGTCGGGCGCGGACGATTCGCCCTGCCCGAGGTAGTCGTAAAGCAGGACATCGAACTCGGGCTGGAGAAGGGGCAGAAAGCCGTACCACGCCTTGGTGTGCATCGCGAGACCGTTGAGCAGGCAGACCGCCTCACGGTCTCCGTCGCCGAAGTACTCCCAGTGAATACTGTCGCCGTCGGCTTCGATGAAGCCCTGCTTTGTGGGTTCTGGCTGGTCTGGAGCCATGGCACCTCCGCGCTTCACGACCGGGTGCGACAACCGGCGGAGGAGCAGGAGGCCGTGTCTCCCTGCTCCTCCGCTCGTTCATTGCGGGGCACCGTCGGCTACGACGCCGGCTTCAGCACCGTGCACACCGAGGAGCAGATCGGGCCCCCGATGTTGAACGTGGCGGCTACCTTGGCTTTCTTGACCTGCAGTTCGACCGGCACCTTGCCCTGGAGCTGCCAGGCGCACCACCCCACCATGGCGACGCCGGTGGCGCCGATCGGGTGGCCCTTGGCGATCAGGCCGCCGGATGTGTTTATGGCGCACTCGCCGCCCACGGCCGCCTTGCCGTCGACCCAGTAAGCCGCGCCTTTACCGTAGGGGGCCTTTCCGAGGACCTCGGCTGCGATCGCGCCCATCACCGTGAAGCAGTCGTGCACCTCGGCGACGTTCACGTCGGCCGGTTTCACGCCGGCCATCGCATAGGCCTTGCCCATCGCGGCGTTGGCACCGCAGGGCCGCAGCACGTCGCGCCCCTCCTTGCGGAGCGGATCGGTGGCCTGGGCGTAGCCGGCGATCTGCACCGTGTCGGCCTTGCGGATCCCGAGCTTGGCGAGGCCCTGCTCGGTCGCGATGATCATCGAGGCGTAGCCGTCGGTGATCTGCGAGCAGTCGTAGGTCTTGAGAGGCAGACCCTCGACGACGTAGCGGTTGATCCCCTCGAGCTTCATGGCCTGATCGAGTGTGATCTGCACCTTCTGCATCTGGGCGTACGGGTTGTACTTTGCGTTGCCGTACTCGATCACGGCGATCTGAGCCAGGTCTTCCTCCCGCACGCCGTGGGTCTTCATGTAGAGGTCCATCACCTCAGCGAAGATGTGCGGAAAGACGAACACCTTGCCCGCGCGCTCGTCCGGGTGTGAGAAGTAGCCCAGGACCTCGCCGATCAACTTGCCGTCCATCTTGCCCTCGGCATCGCGCATCTTCTCGTAGCCGATGGCGATTCCGACCTCGCCGTCCCCGGCCTGGAGCTTGTTGATCACCGAGAGGATCGCCTGGCCGCCCGAGGCGCAGGCGTTCTCCACGGCCTCGATGGGTTTCGCCGCGAGTCCCGGCACCGAGGCGACGAGGCCGGCCAGCAACCCCTGCTTGTTGAGCGAGAAGTTGCAGGTGGCGCCTATGGAACCGACGTCGACGGCGGATGGTGGAGCGTTTGCCTCCTGGCACACGCTCTCGACGGCGTTCTTGATGATGTCCGGCACCGTCATGTCCATGAGCTTGCCGAACTTCGACTGGTGGTATGCGGCGATGTAGACGGGCTTCCTCATGATCCCTCCCAGTGGGCCTCTCGCGGGTCGGCGCGCTCCGGCCTTCGATCGGTCCGTCAACTATATCAGTGCACCGAAGCCAGAAAATCCAGACAAGAACGCGCGAACCTCTCGGGTTGCTCCACGACCAGCACGTGGCCGCTCCCCTCGACAACCTCGAGGCGAGCCGTCGGAATGGCCGACGCCAGCGTCCGGGCGTGCTCCAGCAGCATCACCCGGTCCTCGCTGGCTGCCAGCACCAGCACCGGGCAAGTGATGCTGGCAAGGTAGTGCCGGAGGTCCAGATTCTCCAGCGAGGCCAGGATCTCGGCTGCGCCGGCAAACCACCAGTCCGGGAGTTTGGCGATCTGCACAGCGCGTTCGGCGAGCTCCTGGCGGTGCGCGGCGACGTAGGCCGGCGAGTAGAAAAACCCCTGCATCTCCTCGAGGAGCCGGTCCCGGTTGTGGCCAGCGGCGGCGTTCCGGCACTCCTGCTGCAGCACCCCGCGCCCGTCCCGCAGCGTCGGCGTGGCCACGTCGGTTGCCGCGGCGGCGACGAGGGAGACGACCCGCTCCGGGTGGAGCGCCGCAAGCAAGAGACCCACTTCGGCGCCGAACGAGGTGCCAACCGCGTGCACGCGCTCGATCCCCAGCTCGTCGAGGAGCGCGACCAGGTCGGCGACATGTCCCGCAAGATCAGAATACGGAGTCCCCGGCGAGCGCAGCTGCCCCCGGAAGTCGCAGCGCACAACCCGGTAGCGCTCCGCGAGGGGCGCAGCGATGGCCTCCCACGAGGCGATCGTCATCATGCCGCCGTTGAGCAGGAGCAGGGCCTCGCCCTGACCGTCGATCCGATAGGCAAGCGGGCTCCCCTCGGTCACCGGTTCTCCCCGGCGCTCCGAAGGCGCACATAGTGTGATGCCAGTTCCCCCTTGACCACCTTGCCGTAGGCCGTGCGGGGCAGGACGGCAACGAAGACGAACGCTTTCGGGATCTTGTACTTTGCGAGGCGACCGGCAAGGAAGGCGGCAAGCTCGTCGGCGGTCGGGGGCTCGCCCCTCGGCACCACGAACGCGGCACCGACCTCGCCCCAGGTAGGATCGGCCACGCCGATCACCGCCGCGTCCTTCACGGCGGGGTGAAGCAGCAGCTCCCCCTCGATCTCCGCAGGGTACACGTTGACCGCGCCAGAGATGAACATGTCCTTCTTGCGGCCGGCAATGGTGAAGAAACCTTCAGCATCGCGCCGCGCGAGGTCACCGGTGTGAAACCAGCCCTCAGGGTCGAGCGCCGCGGAGGTCGCCTCCGGGTTGTTCCAGTACCCGAGGCACACGTGTGGTCCGCGCAGCAGAAGTTCACCGACCTCATCGGCCGCGACCTCCCGGCCGTTCTCGTCCACCACCATGGCCTGGGTGAACATGAGGGGCTTGCCGATGGAGCCCTTCTTGCGCACCGCATCCTCGTCGGTCATCGCGAAACAATTCACACCAACCTCGGTGAGCCCGTACCCCTGCCGGAAGACGATGCCCCGTGCCTGGTAGGCCTCGATGATGTAGAGCGGCAAAGGCGCGCCGCCCGAGATCAGCCAGCGCACCGAGGAGAGGTCGACCGTCTGGAACTCCGGCGCCTCCATCAGAAGCTTGTAGATCGTGGGGACCCCGAGCGCGACAGTGCACCGCTCGCGCTCCATCGTCTGCCAGATCTCCGTGGTGTCGAAGCCCGCGTGCAGCACGATCGTACCGCCGATGGCGAAGATGGGGAGGAGGAAGGCCCCGAGCCCGCCGGCGTGGTAGAGCGGGGTGAAGATCGGGGAGACGTCGTCCTCGCGGAGCTGCCAGCCAATCGCTGTGTTGTAGCCGTTCCACGCCACCATCCGGTGCGGGATCATGACGCCCTTGGGTTTACCGGTGGTCCCGCTTGTGTAGAGGAGGCAGTAGACGTCCTCGGGCAGGCACGGGCTCGGGACTCGGGGGTCAGGTGTCCGGGCGCGCAGATCGGCCCAGCGTTCGTCGTGGGGATCGGCGGGGTCGTCGAGGGCGATCCAGCGCTCCACCACGACCAGCGTGCTCAGCTCGCGAACCGTCGCGGCAAACTCCCCGCCGTACATCAGCGCGCGCATCCCACTGTCACGGACGATGTATTCAAGCTCGTGGGCGGTGAGCCTCGTCCCCAGTGGAACCAAGATGACCCCCGACTTCCCGGCGGCGAAGAAGGCGTCGAGCAGCTCCACCCGGTTGTTCGCCAGGATCCCGATCCGGTCGCCCTTGTCCAGGCCGAGTCCTGCGGCCCAGGAACGCGCGCACGCGGCCGCGCGGTCGTCGAGTTCGTGGTAGGTGAAGCGCTGCCCGGTGGGCACAAACACGAGCGCGATCTTGTCGGGCGTAAGGCGCGCGCGCTCCCCGAGGACATCACCGTGCAGCATGGGTCCTTCTCACCATCCGGAACCGCCCAGCGTCTCTTTGAGCGCGGGGATCAGCTGGCGCGGGCATTCGATCTGGGGGACATGGCCGCAGCGCTCGAGCGTGACCAGCGTGGCGTTCGGCAGCTTTGCGAGCATCCGTTGCGCGTAGTCGAGCGGGACGAGGCGGTCGGACGCTCCCCAGATGATCCGCACAGGCACCGTCAGCTCGCGGAGCTGCGTGTCATCGAGCACGTACGTCTCCATCGTCGAGGCGGTGGCCGCGAAGCGTGCGAGAGAGCCGACCTTCGCCTGGCGGACGATGTCATCCAGCACGAACGCCGGGACGGGAGCGCTCGCCGGGTCCCTGGTCTGTGCCACCGACTCCCGAGCCTCGGCCTGCGTCGCCGGCAGGATGCGTGCGTGCACGTTGCTGCCCTTGATCGCCCCGCCGTCGATGCACACGCAAACCGCCACGCGCTCCGGTTGCTTCTTGGCCAAAACCATTGCGGCCCAAGCTCCAAGAGAGTTGCCCACCAGCGCCACCCTCTGTCCGGGGGCGAGGCGGTCAAGCACAGCCTCGGCGCCCGCGATGACCTGGCTCACCTCGATGGGTCCCGAGCGGGGCTCACTGTCGCCGTGCCCGGCGAGGTCGGGGACGATGAGGGTGTGGCCTTTCAAGAGCTCCGGCACCACCCGGAACCAGGTTCCGGCGTTGTCCCCGGCGCCGTGCAGGAGCACCACGAAAGGCCCGTGGCCGCCGATGAACGCAGCCTGCTGGCCCACCGAGGTCGTGACCCTCACTTTGCGCAAGCCGGCGCTGCGCAGCGCGAACCGGGTCTGCCAGGCGAAGACCGTGAGCGGACGGTAGCGGGTCATCCAACCAAGCCAACCCCCCACCACCGCGACCGCGGCCAGAACGGCGACAAGCACGGTGACCCGCATCGTCATGGCTGAGTCGTCCTGTTCCCTGGGCTCTTTGCCCTGACCCCTGTACTCACGGCATCCGGAACGCCGCCCCGGCCTGGTTGTACCCCACGCCGGAGCCTATGAAGACCACGAGGTCGCCGCTCTTGATCTTGCTTTTCGACAACGCGTCGTCGAGCGCCATCGGAATGCAGGCGGAGCCCGTGTATCCCCAGCGCTCCATGATCGTGTGCGTTTTGTCCATCGGCAGCCCGAGATCCGCCATCACCAGCTCGATCGAGGGCTTGCGCACCTGGGTGAAGATGATGAAGTCGATGTCCGAGACGGCAAAGCCGCCCTCCTTGGCGACGCGACGCGTGAGGCGCGGCCACCCCTCGTGGTTGATCTCGGGCGGATAGCGGTCGAGGATCTTCACGGTCGTACGGCCGGCGTTGACGGCCTCGACCGTCGCTGGCTCGAACGTGCCGCCCGAGTAGATCCCCCAGTGCCGGTGGTATTCCCCGCCGGCCTGCGACGCTGACGAAACGAACCCTGGCTTCTCACGCGGTTCCAGTACCGCGGCGCCGGCGCCGTCGCCGTAGAAGAAGATCATCGGGTCGTTGGGGTCGGTGAGTTTGTGCATCAGGTAGACGCCGACCACAAGGACGACGTTCAGACCCGGGTTGGTGGCGATCATCCCGGCCCCGATCGCGAGCCCGGTCGGGAACGAGGCACACGCGCACCCGACGTCGAACGTGCCTGCGTTCTTTGCCCCGAGTTTGTGCTGGAGCACCACCGAGGTGGCCGGCGTGATGTAGTCCGGCGAGTCGGTCCCGAGGATGATCAGGTCCACCTCCTCGGGGTTGCGACCGGCGCGCTCGAGAGCCTGGCGGGCAGCGGGCAGAGCGACGTCCGAGGTCGCCCAATCGTCGGGGGCCCACCAGCGACTCGTGATGCCGCTGGATTCCTCCATCTTGTTCACGAACTCGGGCACGATCGGGTCGAAGCGTTTCCTGAGCTCATCGTTCGTCACCTCGCGCTCGGGGAGGTAACGCCCCGTGGATACGATGTTGGCGTATCTGGCCATGCTCACCTCATAGGGGAGAGGGAAGAGGGGAGAGGGGAGAGCGGGAAGTCCTGCATTTCCAACGTCGGGTCAACCGCGATCACGCCTCGCAGCGTTCTGCTCTTCACTCTACCCTCTCGACTCTCCCCTGTCTCAATCACGTCCCAAGCACTATTCCGCCGTCCACCGATATCACCGCGCCGTGCACGAACGAGGCGGCGTCGGAGGCGAGCCAGACATAGGTCCCTGCGATGTCCTCGGGCTTTCCCATGCGTCCGAGCGGGGTTCGCGCGACCATCCCCTCGATCACCTTCTCGGGCATCGAGGCGAGGATCTCCGTCGCGATGAAGCCGGGAGCCACCGCGTTGACGCGGATTTTGTACTTGCCTAATTCGCGCGCCCACGTCTTAGTCATCGTGATGAGCCCACCCTTGGTGGCAGAGTAGTTGGTCTGCCCGAAATTGCCGTACAGCCCGACCACCGAGGACGCGTTCAGGATCGCGCCGCCTCCCCCCGCGATCATGTGGGGCACCACGGCGCGCGTGCACAGGAACACTCCCTTCAGGTTGACGTTGATCACGGCGTCCCACGCCTCATCGGTCATGGTGGAGACCACCGCGCCGTCCTTGTACTTGACGAGCTGGGAGTCGCGCACGATGCCCGCGTTGTTGACGAGGACATCGATGCGCCCCCAGCGCTTGATGACCGCCTCCGTCGTGCCGGCGACGGCGGCGGCGTTGGTGACATCGACCTTCGCGACAAGCCCTTCCCCGCCGGAGTTCTGGATCTCCTTCACGAGGTCGGCACCCTTCGTGTCGCTCACGTCCCAGGCCGCCACCCGTGCGCCCTCGCGGGCGAAGGCCAGCGTGGTGGAACGGCCGATGCCGGCCGCCGCTCCGGTCACGATGACCACTTTTCCTCTCAACCCTGTCTCGATGCTCATCGCAAAGCCTCCCGCGCGTCTGCGCTTGCCCTGGGGGGCGGATGGCCGCCCCCCAGGGAAGCAGTGCAAGGATGGAAACGAGTGCCGCCTAGAACGTCCACCTCAATCCGAGCTGGATCTCGCGAGGGGACAGAGTCGACGAGTACTTGCCGAAGTTGGGGTTCGCAACGTACGGCAACGCCGGGTTGGTGACCGTGGGTCCGCTCAGATACTGGCCGCCGTAGACCGAGTTGACGTCGTAGTTGACCGTGTTGAAGATGTTAAACGCCTCTGCGATGACCTCGAGCCGCCCTGCGCTGGCGAGGCCGAACGCCTTGGTGATCCGTACCGAGAGCTGGCGGAACGGCGGGCCGCTCTCGGCGTTGCGCTCGACACCCGCCGGCCGGTCGGAGTTGAACGAATCACCGTTGTAGTCGTAGCCGAGGCGGTGCGTCCACGGCTGCCCCGCGCCGTACTCGGCGATCGGAGCGATCGTGAAGTCCCACGGCAGTCTGAACACGCCCGACACCACGATCCGGTACCGCTCCCAGCCGCGCGCGTGCCCCCACTCGCCCTCGGGGTCTCTGGGGTCATTGGGATAGCCGGCCGTGTACTCGGGGCTGAAGTCGTCGGAGAGGTTCCTCTTGTCGGCGACTGTGAGCGAGGCCGTGAGCAGGTGGCCGCCCTTGATCGTGCCGTTGAGGCTCAACACCAGCGCCTTGTACTCGGAGTGCCCGTCGTTCGTGTACGTGTTGATCTGTGCATAGTTTGGGTTTGGACGGACAAGAGCGCTGCCGCTCCAGTTCTTGTCGCGGATGAAGATCTCGTCGTGGCCCTTGACGTAGATCGCCTCGGTGTCAAAGAAGAGACCCGAGTTGCCGAGGCGAGCGGTCCAACCCAGGGTGGCTTGGTCCGCGTAAGGGTTGACGAACGTGGTGTCGAGCAGGGTGATCGCGGTCTTCTGCAAGATACCGGTCGTGGTAGGATTCGACGGGTCGAGGGCCGGGAAGACTGCGTGGCATACGGCGGGGTCGGTGATGCCTAACGCCGGGCAGAGCGGCCAGTAGAAAACCCCGTTCACTCGCGTGTGCGGGATACGCCCGGTCACCCCGTTCTGCTGCAGCTCGGTGAACGCGGGCACCAGCAGGAAACGGCCAGTGAACCTGCCGATCCCACCACGGATCAGGTTCTTGCCGTTGCCCGCCACGTCCCAGGAGAAGCCGAGCCGCGGCTGGTAGTTGTTGGTGTCACTGCTGCGCCCGTTGGGGACCAGCGGGTGCGTGAAGTCGGGGTTGTTGCCGTCCGTGTCGAGGTCGTAGCGCAGGCCGAGGTTGACCGTCAGGTTGGATGCCGGCCGCCAGTCGTCCTGGATGAACGCACTGTAGAGGGTCGTGGACTTCGGGACGTCGGCCGAACCGACGCCGTAGAGGTAGGAGATCGGAAGAGCACGGGTGTCGGTGTAGTAGACAAACGTCCCGTTCTGGAAGGTCGGGATGTCGGAGCGCTCATCGACGTACTGGACCCCGAGGCCGAACTTTAGGTCGTGCTTGTCGCCGTAGACGTGTGCCGTGTCGCGGAGCTCCCAGTAGGTGCCGTCGCCGAGCAGGTCGCCGACGGTGTTGGTGCCGGTCTTGAGGGTGTTCCCCGAGGAGAACCACTCCTCGACCGCGTTCGAGTTGGTGGGCTCGGTGTATTTCCTACTGCCGGTTTGGAAACGCAGCTCGTTGAGGAAGCTCGGGCTTGGAACGAGGGTGTGCTCGATCGTGACGTTCCAGTTGTCGCGGTTGAGTTGCTGGCCCCACGACTCATCCGCCACGCCGCCGACGCGGAAGTTCTCCTCGCGGTACTTCTCGTAGACGACCTTGCCCACCAGGCGCTGGCTGTCGGAGAACAAGTGGTCGATGCTTCCGAACAGCAGTGTTTGGTTGAACGGGTGCTTGATGTCGGCGGCGAGGGAGGCGTACGCGCCGCCGGGTCGGAACAGCAGGATGTTGTCCTCGTTGACGTACTCACCGGAAAGGAAGATGTGGGTCTTGTCCCTGACGATCGGCCCGCCGAGCGTGAACCCGTACTGGCCGCGGTCATAGGGGAGGTTCTCCTGCTCGAGCGCCCCCTTGGCACGCAAGCTGTCGGCTCGGTAGTACGCGAACACCGTTCCCGTGAAAAGGTTGGTTCCGGTGCGCGTCACGATGGAGAGCGCGCCACCCGCGGAGCCGCCGATCTCGGTGTCGAACCGGTTCGCGACGACGCGGAACTCACGGATCGCGTCCTGCGACAAGCGCGTCCGCGCCAGGCCGAGAGCCTGGTCGGTGAAGTCCACGCCGTCCACCATGATCGTGGACTGGCTGGCGTTGCCACCGGCCCCGATCACCGGGCCGCCGCCGATGAAGCGATAGCCGCCGCGCTCGCGCTCCACGCCGGGGGTGATGAACGCTAGCTTCTGGAAGTCACGGTCGGGCACCGGGAGCGACTGGATCTGTTCGGGGACGATGTTGGTCGAGGAGTCGGACTTGACAACGTCCACGAGCGGCGCCTGCGCAGTCACCGTGACCTGTTCCGTCGCGGCCGCCTGCCGCATCGTCGCGTTGACCCGGAGTGTCTGCCCGACCCGCACGGCGAGCTTCTCCGTCACCGCGACGAAGCCGCTGAGGTCGAGGCTGAGCTCGTACTCGCCCGGCGGTATGGCGGCGAAGCGCACCGAGCCGCTGGCGTCCGTCACGGTCACACGCTCGAAGCCCGTGGCGGGTTGGGCGAGCTTCACAGAGACGCCCGGCAACGGCAGCTGCGCGCTGTCCTGCACCAGGACCTCCACGGCACCGTTGTTGACCTGGGCCGCGGCTGGTCCGGCCGCCAGGACTCCCAGCAGGCAGGCCGCGGCCACGACGGCCGCTCGTTTCCACGTTTGCCTTCCCTGAAACGCACGCATCACCATGGTCTCCTCCCGGGCGCGTTGCGCCCTGTCTTCGTTTCAGCACAGCGAATGCCTGAGTCCCTGACCAACGCCGGGTTCAGGCGTGGATGCTCGGATCGAGCGCGCCGAGTCTCCTCGGCGATGTCCGGACCCAAAGTGACCTCACGAGCTCCGCGAAGCTTCACCGTGCTCGAGGTCATGGCTTCGTCTCCCGCGCGGGGCGCGTACCCCCGGATCCTCCGCGTGCCTCGTGGTCGTGGCGCAGCATCCCGTGGCGCAGGATGTCGGCGATCTCGGCGACCACCTCGTCCGTGTTCTTCCCGAAGTGGTTCGGCACTCCGAACAGGATCTCGACCGCGAAGTAGTTGAGGAAGAAGCGTCCGGCGAGCATGACCGCGGAGAGCGGCGAAACCTCGGGGCGCAGGCGAAGATCTCGAGCCTGGGCCACGTGGTAGTCGGCCATGAAGTCCGAAAACCGTTTCGCCATCTCCGAGTAGAACTTCCTGATGTGGCTGCCTTCGAACTCGACCACGTCGACGTAGATCAACGTCACGTGCCGGCGGTACCGGCTCACGGTGTCGCGTGAGGCGTAGCCGATGTCTTCGAGGTTGTCGGGGAAGGTACCGCGCGCGAGCGCCTGGTTGAAGGGGAAGTCGGGATTGTCGATGGCGGCCCAGTACTGGTCGAGGAGCGTCCTGAAGATCGTCTCCTTGTCGGGGAAGTGGTGGTAGACGTTGCCGGTCGAGACGCCGGCGCGCTCCGCGATCTCGCGCACGCTGGTGGCCCGATAGCCCTGGGTCGAGAACAGCTGGAGCGCGGCCTCCAGGACCTGCTCGCGGCTGCGCTGGGACTTATCTGCCTGGTTCATAAACCGAACGTTCGGTTTGTAATCTACGCCCGGTTTTTCCTTTGTCAAGCCCCCGTCAAGCCTCTGATGCTGCATATAGTTGCAGGGTGGTTGTCGAGAGGCGCTCGGGTGTCCAAAGGGCGCGCGCCCGGGTGGTGGCGGCCTGCCCGGAAAAGCGGCAGCGGGAGGGTTCGCGGGCCCAGGCGGCCATCAGCACCGCCAGTGCCGCTGCGTCGCTCGGGGGGTAGAGATCGCCGGTAGTCCCTGGTTCCACGAGGTCCCGGACGCCGGGAAGGTCGGCCGCGAGCGTCGTCGCTCCGCATGCCGAGGCCTCCGCGATGGCGCGATGGGCGTGATCGGAGCCCGCGGCCGGGAAGACGAAGAGGTCCATGGCGGCGTACAGGTCTTCGAGCCCATCTTCCACGTAACCGGCGAAGACAAGCCTCCGCTCCAGACGCAGAGCACGGGCCAGCTTGTGGAGAGCAGGCTCGAACGGCCCCTTGCCGATGATGACCCCGTGCACACCCGGCGTGGCTGCCAGGGCGCGCAGGAACAGGTCGTGCCCGCGCGAGCGGTCGAGCTTGCCGATGGTGCCTGCGACCGTAGCGTCCGCGGGAATCCCGAGCCGCGAACGGCCTCGCCCTCGATCCCCGCCTGAGAGGAAGCGTTGCTCGAGCGCCACCGGCAGGACGCTCACGGGTGCGCCCCGCAGCGCCGGGACCCGTGCGACCGCGGGCCGCATCGCGGAGTTGGCCAGGCCCACCCCGACAGTGCCGCGCAGCAGCCAACGATGGTACGGGTCGGGCCGCAGGTGTCCCGCGTGGTGGAAACTCCGCACCAGCGGCGTGGGCGAGCCCTTGAGTGCCATCTTTGCCAGCAGGTGGTCATGCGGAAGGTGGGTGTGGACCAGGTCGAATCCGCTGGCCAGCCCTCTCACGCGCCCCACCATGGCTCGCACCTGCGCGAGTGAGCGCTCCTTCGCCAGCATGGGGCGACACCAGGGGAGCCCGTGCAGCTTCTGCTCGAGGTTGCGCCCGGGCCTGAACGCGAACTCGCATTCCACCCCGGCGGCTCGCAACGCTTCGGCCAGTTGCAGAGCTGTGGCTGCCGCACCGGTCCAGCGATCCGCGGCCACGAGTTGGAGGACCCGCATGGCGCAATACTAGCCGAGCCCCATCCGCCGCCTGTCCGGTGGTTCATCTTCTTTCTAGCGCTTCTGGCGTTGCCTGACCCCTGAGCCCGGTCCCCTGACCCCTGTCTCCCGCGTGGTAGCATGCGGACGGAGGCGGACATGGCGGTCGACCCACAGCTGCTGGAGATACTGGTCTGCCCCGCGTGCAAGGCCGACGTGGAGCTCAAACCGCTCCCGACGGAGACCTGCGCGATGCTCGTTGACCGTTACCGGGAGAAGTTCCGCGACGAGGTCCCGGAGGTCCACGAGGGGCTCCACTGCACGGCCTGCGGCAGGGTTTATCCGATCGTGAGCGACATCCCTGTCATGCTGGTCGACGAAGCCCTGCCCTCCGAGGGGTGAGGGCCGTTGCCCGAGGGAGCTCCTGACCGGGCCGCGCGAGCCCGGACGCTGGCCGCGGGCGCCATGGTGGCGGCGGCCGCGACGTCGCCGCAGCTGGGGCTTTCCAACCCCTTCCTGGTGCTGGCCGGGGTCTTCACGTGGAGGGCGTGGCGCTCCGGAGCGCTGCGTGGGCGTCCCCTGGCCCGCCCTCTGTTACCGCCGCTCCTGCTGTTCGCCGCTGCTTCGGTGGCGTCGGCGGCGTTCTCCCTGGATCCTGTCCAAAGCCTTCAAAAGCTCCCGCGCCTGATCGTGCTGCTGCTGGTCCCGCTCGCAGCCGCGCTGATGGACCGCGAGTGGTGGCCGAGGCTCGTGGCCGCGTTCGCCGTGGTGACGACGATCCTGGCGGTATGGGGCATCGTTCAGTACCTGCAGGGGGCCGACAACCTCGCCCGCCGCATCCACGGGCCCATGTCTCACTACATGCTGTACGCCGGCTGGGTCCTGCTCGGAGTCTGCGTCGTGCTGGGGGAGCTGCTCCTCAACCCCAGTCGCAGGCTGTGGCTGCTGCTGCCCCCCGCGCTATTGGGCTCGGTGGCGCTCTTGCTTTCGTTCACGCGCAACGCCTGGGTTGGCCTCGCGGCCGGCCTGTTGCTGCTCGCCGCGATCTGGCACCGCCGACTGCTGCTGCTCTACCCGATCGTCGCACTGGCGCTGTGGTTCGTGTTCCCGAGGCCCATCCTCGAGCGCGTGATCTCGATCTTCGACCTGCGCCAAGCCGCCAACTACGACCGCGTTTGCATGACTATCTCGGGCACCCAGATGGTGAGGGACTTTCCCCTCACCGGTGTCGGACTGGACATGGTGGGCCGACTGTACCCCCTCTACCGTCGCGACGACGCGCCACGCTGGCAAGTGCCCCACCTGCACAACAACCTGGTTCAGATTGCCGCCGAGCGCGGGCTCCCGGCGCTTGCGGCCTACCTGTGGCTGATCGGCGCTTTCTTCACCGTCACCTGGCGGGGCCTGCCGCGCCTCTCGAGCGAGGGGCGCGCTGCAGTCGCAGCGACCCTCACCGCCGTGCTGGCGATCACGGTCGCGGGCCTGTTCGAGTACAACTTCTGGTTCGCCGTGATCCAGTACCCCACGCTCGTGCTGATGGGCGCCGGAGTCGGCCGCGTCGAGGGGAGTGACGCGTGAGCGCGCGCATCTGGGGGGTCGGCGAGCTGGTCGGGCAGATCAACGAGGTGCTCGCGCGTGAGTTCGGCGAGGTCTGGGTCAAGGGCGAGCTCTCCGGCGTCAAGGTGGCCGCCTCCGGCCACCGTTACTTTCAGGTCAAGGACCCGGAGGGGCAGCTCTCCTGCGCGATGTGGGCGGCGCGCGCCGATCGCCTCCGCTTCAAGCTTGCCGATGGTCTGGCGGTGCTGCTGCGCGCTACAGTCGAGGTCTATCCCCAGCGCGGGAGCCTGCAGCTTATCGTCGTCGAGGTCACTCCGCAGGGGATCGGGGAGCTTCAGCTCGCGTTCGAGCAGCTCAAGGCGAAGCTCGAGGCCGAGGGGCTCTTCGCCACTGAACGGAAGCGTGCGCTGCCGTCCCTTCCCCAGCGGGTCGGCTTGGTGACCTCGGCGAGCGGCGCCGCGGTGCGGGATGTGCTCAAGGTCCTCGCGCGGTGGGAGCACCTCTCGGTTCTTCTCTACCCGGTGCGCGTCCAGGGCAAGGGTGCCGAGGGGGAGATCGCACGGGCGGTGCGCTTCCTCGGGCGTTCCTCCCTCGTCGACGTGGTGCTCGTCGTGCGGGGAGGGGGCTCGCTGGAGGATCTCTGGGCGTTCAACGAGGAGATGGTGGCGCGGGCGATCGCGGCGTGTGAGGTTCCGGTGATCAGCGGCGTCGGGCACGAGGTGGACTTCACGATTGCCGACTTCGTCGCCGACATTCGGGCTGCCACTCCCACGCAGGCCGCCGAGATGATCGTGTCGAGGCTCGAGGACCAGCAACGGCGGGTGGACGCCGCCCATCAAAGCCTGGCCACCCTGTTCACTCGGAAGCTCGAACACGCGCGCCTGCGCCTGCGGGGGCTCAAGGGTGCGCGGGGGCTCGCGCGGCTGCCGCTGCGGGTCAGGGAGCTGGACGAGCGGCTGCGCCGGCTGGAGGCGCTGCCTCAGCTCCTGCGGGCGGTGGTGACTGGGCGCCGCCACCGGGCCGAGGGAGCGACGTCGCGGCTGTTCCGCTGGCCCGTGAGGTTCGGCGCGCCGCGCCTCAGGGAACTGGTGACCGCCAGGCTGGCCGTCGCCCGCGAGCGGCTGCGCGCTCTGGCGGGGCTGCGGCGGCTCAAGCTGGAGTCGCTCGAGCGGGCGCTCGGGGCGCTCTCGCCGAGCAACGTGCTGGACCGGGGGTACTCGATCACGACCCGGGAAGGCGAGGTCCGGGCACTGCGCGACGCCTCGGAAGTGATGGCAGGGGAGCGACTGGTGACGACGCTGGCGCGCGGTCAGGTCCGTTCGATTTCGATCGGGCGGCGCGGGACGCAGGGGTCGCTGTTTGAAGAAGAGGGGACAGGGGACGGGGGTCAGGGATCGGACGGACGGGGGCGCCGATGAATCGAACAGGGCTCCGATGCGCCTACGGTCCATTGTGGGGTGAGCCCTGGTTGGCATTGGAGGGGGCATGAGCAAGGAGACATTCGAGGAGGCGCTGGCGCAGCTCGAGGAGGTCGTCGCGAAGCTTGAGGATGAGTCGGTCGGCCTCGAGGAAGCGCTCAAGCTGTTCGAGCGCGGGGTCAAGCTGGCTCGCCGCTGTCGCACCCAGCTGGGGGGCGTGGAGCGGCGGGTCGAGCAGCTCCTGGCCGAACCCGCCGAGGGCGCCGAGCCCAAGACGGAACCGTTCGGCCCCGAGGAGGCGTGACGGTGGACCTGCGCGCCTTCCTGGCGGCAGAGCGGGACCGGATCGACGGCGCCCTCGACCGGCTGCTCCCTGCGGCGGATTCGTGGCCGGTGAGGCTGCATGGGGCGATGCGCTACGCCGTGTTCGGCGGCGGCAAACGGGTGCGTCCCGTGCTGGTGCGAGCCGCGTGCCGTGCGGCCGGCGGCGACCCCCAGGGAATGCTTGAGGCGGCGTGCGCCCTCGAGCTGGTTCACACGTACTCGCTCATTCACGACGACCTGCCAGCCCTCGACAACGACACGCTGCGGCGTGGCCGCCCGACGGTACACACGGCCTACGACGAGGCGATCGCCATCCTTGCTGGAGATGCCCTGCTCACCGAGGCGTTTGCCGTGCTGGCAGCGTTCCCCGTCGGCGATGAGCACTCCGCCCGGCGGGCGGAGGCGTGCCGGCTCGTGGCCGACGCGATCGGCTCACGCGGCATGGTGGGAGGGCAGGTCGAGGACCTGGAGGCGACCGGCGGGGCGCCCGATGCAGCCCGGCTCAACCGCATTCACCAGGCCAAGACCGGTGAGCTGATCGGTGCGGCGGTGGAGCTCGGCGCTCTTTACGCGGGCGCCGAGGATGCGCGGAGGCAGGCGTTCGCAGTCTTCGGGCGGCGCCTGGGGCTGCTCTTTCAGATTGCCGATGATATCCTTGACGTCACCGGTTCGGCGGAGAGGCTGGGCAAGAGTCCGGGGAAGGATGCGGCGGCCGGCAAGCTCACCTACCCGGCGGTGTTCGGTCTGGAAGCGGCGAACCGTGAGCTGGAAACGTTGGCGGAACGTCTGATGCGTGAGGCTGAGGGCCTCGAAGGAGCTGGGGGGACGCTGAGCGCCATGGTCGGCTACGTGGCGCGCCGCGACCGGTAGACAACAACATGGGACTCCTTGAGAAGATCTCGAGCCCGGCGGACCTGCGCCGCATCCCTGAGGAGGCGTTGCCCGATCTCGCCGAGGAGCTGCGCCGCTTCCTGCTCTCCACGGTAAGTCAGACAGGCGGGCACCTGGCCTCAGGGTTGGGGGCGCTGGAGCTGACCCTCGCGCTGCACTACGTCTTCGACACGCCCCGCGACCTCCTGGTGTGGGACGTGGGGCACCAGTGCTACCCGCACAAGGTGATCACCGGCCGGCGTGAGCGCTTCCACACGTTGCGCACCTACGGAGGGATCTCGGGCTTCCTCAAGCGGGAGGAGAGCGAGTACGACACGTTCAACGCCGGCCACGCCTCGACCGCGATCTCGGCGGCGCTGGGCATGGCGGTGGCGCGCGACCTCAGGGGCGAGGACTACCGCGTCGTCGGGATCATCGGCGACGGCGGGCTCACCGGCGGTATGGCGATGGAGGGTCTCAACCAGGCCGGCTACCTCGGCCGCAAGCTGATCCTCATCCTCAACGACAACGAGATGTCCATCTCGCCCAACGTCGGTGCAATGCAGGGCTATCTCAACCGCATCATCCACGGGCAGCCCTACCGCCGCCTGAAGGACGAGGTCGAGCGCTTCCTCCTTTCGATTCCCAAGGTGGGCGAGGGGATGCTGAAGCTCGCCAAGCAGGCCGAGCACATGGCCAAACAGCTTGTCGTGCCCGGGCTCCTCTTCGAGGAGCTGGGCTTCAAGTACGTGGGCCCGATCAACGGCCACTCGATCACACAGCTGGTGGCCACACTGCGCGAGTTCAAGGACGCGAGCCACCCGGTGCTGGTCCACGTTGTCACCCGCAAAGGTAAGGGGTACGAGCCAGCCGAGGCGGACCCGGTTTTCTGGCACGGCGCGACACCTTTCTCGGTCGAAACCGGGGAGGTGGCAAAGA
>DATKMD010000118.1:0-9188 GCA_035542075.1 Thermoanaerobaculaceae bacterium | reverse complement strand
AACCCCGCGCACCTGCCGGCGGTTGGCCCGGACCTCTCCTTCAACACGGCGATGTCGTTCGCGACCAACACCAACTGGCAGAGCTACGCAGGCGAGGTGACGATGAGTTACCTCACGCAGATGTTGGGCCTGGCGGTGCAGAACTTCCTCTCCGCGGCGTCGGGGATGGCGGTCTTGGTGGCGTTGATCCGTGGCATTGCACGACGAACGGCGTCGACAATCGGCAACTTCTGGGTGGACACGGTCCGCGGCACGCTCTACATCCTTTTGCCGTTGTCGCTGATTCTCGCACTCGCCCTGGTTTCGCAGGGAGTCGTGCAGACGTTCTCCGCGTACAGGAAGGTCGCTCTCGTGCAGCCCCTCGTGGTTGACCAGCCAAAGCTGGACGCGTCGGGCGCGCCGGTCAAGGATCCACGGGGCAACCCGGTTACCGAGAAGGTCACGGTGACCGAGCAGACCCTGGCGGTCGGGCCGGCTGCGTCGCAGATCGCGATCAAGCAGCTCGGTACCAACGGTGGCGGTTTTTTCAACGTCAACTCGGCGCACCCGTTCGAGAACGCGACTCCGCTTTCGAACTTCCTCGAGGTGCTCGCGATTCTTCTGATCCCGGCCGCGCTCTGCCTGACGTTCGGCGAGATGGTGCGCGACCGCCGCCAGGGGTGGGCGATCCTCGCCGCTATGGTCGTGATCTTGGTGGGTTTCGCGGTGCTCGAGATTTCCAGCGAGCAAACCGGCAACCCCGTGCTGACCAGGCTCGGCGTGGACCAGCACCCATCGGCCCTGCAGCCTGGGGGCAACATGGAAGGCAAGGAGGTGCGCTTCGGGCCGGCCGCCTCGGCGCTCTGGGCCACGGCCACGACGGCGGCCTCGAACGGCTCGGTGAACTCGATGCACGACTCGTTCACGCCGCTGGGGGGCCTCGTGCCGATGGCCTTGATGCAGATCGGGGAGGTTGTGTTTGGCGGGGTCGGCTCCGGCCTTTACGGGATGCTGGCGTTTGTCATCGTCGCCGTTTTCATCGCCGGGCTGATGGTGGGCCGAACGCCCGAATACCTCGGAAAGAAGATCCAGTCGTTCGAGATGAAGATGGCCTCGCTCGTGATCCTCGTTCCACCGGCCGCCGTGCTCCTGGGCACCGCGATCGCCACGGCAACCGCAGCGGGGCGGCTCGGACCGCCGAATCCGGGGGCGCACGGCTTCTCCGAGATCCTCTACGCGTTCTCCTCGGCCAGCAACAACAACGGCTCGGCGTTCGCAGGCATCGGCGCCAACACCCCCTTCTACAACTTCACACTCGGACTGGCGATGTTCTTCGGGCGCTTCTGGACGAAGATCCCGATTCTGGCAATTGCCGGGTCGCTGGTCGCGAAGAAATACACACCGGTCGGCGCCGGCACCCTCGCGACGCACACGCCGCTGTTTGTCGTCTTGCTCATCGGCACGGTGCTGCTCGTTGCCGCGCTTACCTTCTTCCCGGCGCTCGCGCTCGGCCCCATCGTCGAGCACCTGCAGATGCTCGCGATGGCGAGATAAGGAGGCCGTTGATGCCAAGCAGAGTACGTGCTCTGAAGCTCTTCGAGCCGGCCATCGTGCGGCGCGCGATCGCCGATTCGTTCAGGAAGCTGAACCCGCGCCACATGGTCCGCAACCCCGTGATGTTCGTCACCGAGGTCGTCAGCGTCCTCACCACTGGCCTTTTCATTCAAGGCCTGTTCGGCCGCGGCGAGGCGCCAACCGGCTTCATCCTCGCGGTCTCGGTCTGGCTCTGGTTTACGGTCTTGTTCGCCAACTTCGCCGAGGCGATGGCGGAGGGGCGCGGCAAGGCCCAGGCCGACGCACTGCGCCGGTCGCGCAAGGAGCTCGTGGCAAAGTATCTCGGCCAGCCGCACCACGGAGCAGGCTGGGCGCCGATACCCGCGCACATGCTGCACAAGGGGGACGCAGTCCTCGTCGAGGCCGGGGACATCATTCCCTGCGACGGCGAGGTGATCGAAGGGATTGCCTCGGTTGACGAGAGCGTGATCACGGGGGAGAGCGCGCCGGTGATCCGTGAGTCAGGCGGCGATCGCAGCGCCGTCACGGCCGGGACCCGGGTCCTGTCCGACTGGCTGGTCGTGCGGGTCGGCGCCGAGGCGGGTGAGACGTTCCTCGACCGCATGATCGCGATGGTTGAGGGGGCGAAGCGTCAGCGGACCCCCAACGAGATCGCACTCTCGATCCTGCTTGCCGCACTGACGATCATTTTTCTGCTCGCCGTCGCCACGCTGTTGCCGTTCTCCCTCTACTCCGTCCAGGCGGCGGGGCAGGGACAGCCAGTCACCGTAACGGTGCTCGTCGCGCTCCTCGTTTGCCTGATCCCTACCACGATCGGCGGCCTGCTCTCGGCGATCGGAATCGCCGGGATGGATCGAATGATCCAGGCCAACGTGATCGCCACCTCGGGTCGCGCCGTGGAGGCAGCGGGTGACGTGGACGTGCTTCTTCTCGACAAAACCGGCACCATCACGCTGGGGAATCGGCAGGCGACAGCCTTCATCCCCGCTCCCGGCGTAAGCGCGGAGGAGCTCGCCGATGCCGCACAGCTTGCCTCCCTGGCCGACGAAACCCCGGAAGGCCGCAGCATCGTCGTTCTTGCCAAGGAGCAGCACGGCCTGCGGGGCCGCGACGTCCATCGACTCGGGGCGACATTTGTGCCGTTCTCGGCGCAGACCCGCATGAGTGGGGTCAACCTCGACGGACGGGCGATCCGGAAGGGAGCGGCCGACGCCGTGGAGGCTTTCGTCGCGGGCCACGGCGGCCGGGTCCCTGACGAGGTGAGCGCGAGCGTGGAAGGCATCGCAAGGGCGGGCGGCACGCCGCTTGTCGTCGCGGACGGCGCGCGCGTCCTCGGTGTGATCCAGCTCAAGGACATCGTCAAGGGCGGCATCCGGGAGCGCTTCGGGGAGCTGCGACAGATGGGGATCAAGACCGTGATGATCACGGGGGACAACCAGCTCACCGCGGCCGCCATCGCCGCCGAGGCGGGGGTGGACGACTTCCTCGCGGAGGCGACACCAGAGACCAAACTACACCTCATCCGCGAGCTTCAGGGCGGCGGCCGCCTGGTCGCGATGACGGGGGACGGCACCAACGACGCGCCGGCACTGGCCCAGGCAGACGTCGCCGTTGCCATGAACAGTGGGACACAGGCGGCCAAGGAAGCCGGGAACATGGTCGACCTCGACTCGAACCCCACCAAGCTGCTTGAGGTGGTCGAGATCGGAAAGCAACTGCTGATGACCCGCGGATCGTTGACGACATTTTCGATCGCCAACGACGTGGCGAAGTACTTCGCCATCATCCCGGCGATGTTCGTGGCGACCTACCCGCAACTGGGTGCGCTCAACGTCATGGGCCTGGCAACCCCGGCGAGCGCCGTCATGTCCGCGGTGATCTTCAATGCGCTCATCATCATCGCACTCATTCCCTTGGCGCTGCGCGGGGTGGCCTACCGCCCGATAGGCGCAGCCGCGCTGCTGCGCCGCAACCTGCTCGTGTATGGCCTCGGTGGTCTGGTGGCGCCGTTCGTGGGGATCAAAGCCATCGACCTTCTGCTGGAAGCGCTGCACCTGGTGTGAGGAGGATCGTCATGAGTTCCCAGCTCCGTCCGGCTCTGGTTCTGCTTGTCGCGCTTCACGTCCTGACCGGTTTGGTCTATCCGCTCGTCGTCACGGGCGTCGCCCAGGTGGTCTGGCCGGGCAAGGCGAACGGCTCGGTGGTCAAGGGCGACGGCAAGGACCTCGGCTCTTCCCTCATCGGTCAGCCGTTTTCCACACCCGGCTACTTCTGGAGCCGGCCGTCCGCGACCTCGCCCCTCCCATACGATGCCTCTGCGTCCTCCGGTTCCAACCTCGGCCCAACCAACCCCGCGCTCGCCGACGCGGTCCGGGCGCGCATCGCGGCGCTTCGTGCGGCCGACCCGGGCCTGACGGGACCAATCCCGGTGGACCTTGTCACCACCTCAGGGAGCGGTCTCGATTCGGATATCAGCGCTGCTGCGGCGCTCGTGCAGGTGCCCCGCGTCGCGAGGGCGCGCGGTCTCCAGGAGGAGTCGCTTCGCCAACTCGTGCGCACGCATATCGAGAGCCGCACCCTCGGCTTCCTCGGTGAGCCCCGCGTGAACGTGCTGGCACTGAACCTCGCGCTCGATCGCCTGCGACCGTAAAGCGGGGTATTGTAAGGGCGAGCATGGAACACCGGCGCCCCGACCCCGACGAGTTGCTGGCCCGCGTTCAGGCGGAAGAGGCACGCCGATCCCAGGGAAAACTGAAGGTTTTCTTTGGCGCCGCGCCCGGAGTAGGCAAGACGTACACGATGCTGGAGGCCGCGCGGGCACGCAAGGCCGAGGGGGTCGACATCGTTGTCGGGTGGGTGGAAACCCATGGGCGCCAGGAGACGGAGGCGCTGCTCGAGGGGCTCGAACTGCTCCCCCGGCGCCAGCTCTCCTACCGTGGAACGCGTCTCGAGGAGTTCGACCTCGATCTGGCGCTGGAGCGGCGTCCCACAATCATCGTCGTCGACGAGCTGGCCCACACCAACGCGCCGGGTTCCCGCCACGCGAAGCGCTACCGGGACGTCGAGGAGCTCCTCGCGGCCGGGATCGACGTCTACACGACCCTGAACGTGCAGCACGTCGAGACACTCAACGACGTCGTGGCCCAGATCACCGGCGTCACCGTTCGGGAGACGATCCCCGACGCCGTCCTGGACCGCGCGGACGAGATCGAGCTCGTGGACCTGCCGGCCGAGGAGCTGCGCAAACGCCTCGCCGAGGGCAAGGTGTACATGGCCGAGATCGCCGGGCGCGCGGCCGAGAACTTCTTCCGGGAGGGCAACCTGATCGCGCTCCGTGAACTGGCGCTTCGCCGCACTGCGGAGCGGGTTGATGTCCAGATGCAGCGCTACCGGCGCGAGCACGCTGTCCGCGAAACCTGGCCGACCGCGGAGCGTGTCCTCGTCTGCGTTGGTCCGAGCCCATACGCCGTCCGCCTGATCCGCGCAGCGCGGCGAATGGCCGCGCGCCTCCAGGCGGAGTGGGTGGCCGTGTATGTCGAGACACCGGCTCACCTGCACTTGGCCGAGGCCGACCGGGAGCAGCTCGAGAGGACCCTGCGTCTGGCCGAGCAGCTCGGCGCGGAGACGGTCACGCTGAGCGGCAGTGACGAGGTTGAGGAAGTCCTCACCTATGCCAGGCGTCGAAACGTCACGAAGCTCGTGGTCGGCAAGCCCGCGGAGTCCCGCTGGCACGAACTCCTGCATGGCTCGTTCGTAGACAGGCTGGTCCGAGGCAGCGGGGAGATCGACGTCTACGTCATCACAGGGGCCGTCGGGGACGAGGAGCCGCGCCAGCTGCCTGCCAGCAAGCCGCGAAGCCGCTGGCCCGCGTATGGCTTTGCCCTCTCGATTGTTGGCCTCTGCAGCCTCCTGGCCGCACTCGTCGGTTCGCGGCTCACGCTCGCGAACCTCGTCATGATCTACCTCCTCGGGGTCGTCGTGGTGGCGTTGCGCTCGGGAAGGGGGCCTGCCGCTCTCGCTTCGGTGGTGAGCGTGGCCGCGTTCGACTTCTTCTTCGTGCCACCCCGCCTGACTTTCGCGGTCGCCGATACGCAGTACGTGTTGACGTTCGTCGTGATGCTTGTGGTGGCGCTCGTGATCTCGGGCCTGACGGCGCGCGTCCGGGACCAGGCCGAGGCGGCCCGCGGGCGGGAGCGGCGGACAGCGGCGCTCTACGCGGTGAGCCGCGCGTGCGCCAGCGCGGCGGAGACGTACGAGGTGGTTCGGATTGCCGGACGCCATCTCGCGGAGGTGTTCGAGAGCCAGGTGGCGATCTTTCTGCCCCACCGGGATGGAAGACTCACTGCCGCGTTTTCCGGGAACGCCCTCTTTGCCACCGATCCGAAAGAGACGTCCGTGGCGCAGTGGGCGTTTGACCACGGGGAAAAGGCAGGGCTCGGGACCGCCACGCTCCCGGGAAGCGGCGCCATCTACGTGCCCCTCAAAGTGTCGCGGGGCCCGGTTGGCGTCGTCGGGGTCAAGCCAGGTGGCGCGGGGCGGCTTGACTCGGAGCAGCTCCACCTGCTCGACGCCTTTGCCAACCAGATTGCGCTGGCCGTGGAGCGTACCAACCTCGCCGCCGAAGCGCAGGGCGCCGAGCTCCAGGTGGAGACCGAGCGGATGCGCAGTGCGCTACTCGCCTCGGTGTCGCACGACCTGCGCACGCCCCTGGCAGCGATCGCCGGGTCGTCGAGCACCCTCCTGCGTGGTGGCGAGAACCTGACCGATGAGGCCCGTCGCGAGCTTCTGGAGTCGGTCAACGAACAGGCGGGGCGCCTCAACCGTTTCATCGCCAACCTCCTCGACATGACGCGGCTGGACGCTGGCGCAATCACCGTCCGAAAGGAGTGGCAGCCGGTCGAAGAGGTCGTCGGCGCGGCAATCGGCCAGCTCGAGGAGCGCCTGGCCGGACGCGAAGTGCGCACGCAGGTCCCGGAATTACTCCCGCTCGTGCCGCTCGACACCACCCTCATCGGGCAGGCGCTGGCCAACCTTCTCGAGAACGCCCTCAAGTACACGCCTTCGGGGTCGCCGATCGACATCGCGGCACGGGTCGAGGGGGACAACGTGGTGATCGAGGTTGCCGACCGGGGGCCCGGCCTGGCGGCGGGCGAGGAGCTGCGCGTGTTCGACAGGTTCTACCGCCTTCAATCCGAGATGGGGCAGCCCGGCGCCGGCCTCGGGCTCGCGATCTGCAAAGCCATAGCGGTCACGCACGGGGGGAGCATCACCGCGGCGAACCGGCCGGGCGGCGGATCGGTGTTCGAACTGCGGCTGCCGTTGGGCGGCCGGGCGCCCGACCTGCAGCCCGAGGGCCACACGTCCGAATGAGTGCGTTACCATCCCTGCGAAGGGTGTGGGTCTGAATGGTATCCAGCGAACCGCTCGTCCTGATCGTCGATGACGAGATGGCGATCCGCAGGTTCCTCCGGGTGAGCCTGGCCGGCGAAGGGTACCGCGTGGTCGAGGCCTCGACCGCGGCAGAGGCGCTCGAGCAGGTGGCCGGGCAGCGCCCGGATGCCGTAATTCTCGATCTCGGCCTCCCGGATCGCGATGGCCTCGCGGTCATCCGCGAGCTCCGCGAGTGGTCGAGCGTCCCGATCGTGGTGCTTTCGGTGCGCGACCGCGAGGGCGACAAGGTCTCCGCGCTGGAGACCGGTGCCGACGACTACCTGACGAAACCGTTCAGCGTGGGCGAGCTGCTGGCCCGTTTGCGGGTGGCGCTGCGTCACGCAGCGATCGCGGGTGGGGCGGCCGACGAGCCGGTGTTTGCCACGGGAGAGCTCCGGGTCGATCTTGCGCGGCGCCAAGTGTTCGTGGCCGGGCGGGAGGTCCGACTCACGCCGTTCGAGTACAAGCTGCTCGCCCTGCTGGTCAAGAACGCGGGGAAGGTCCTGACCCACCGGCAGCTCCTGCGCCAGGTGTGGGGACCGGAGTACGGCGACGAGAACCACTACATCCGCGTCTACGTGGCACAGCTGCGGCGCAAGCTCGAGGCCGATCCTGCCCGTCCCCGGTATCTGCGGACCGAGCCCGGCGTCGGTTACCGCCTCGTCACCGAGTAAGGTCGCTCCGGAGAATCGGGCGCTGGGTCGAGCGCCAGCCAGTCGAGGGCGAACCCCAGCGTGCGCGAGTCACTGCTTCCGGGCGAGGACAGCGCCGGCACGTCCAGGTGGCTCACCGTCATCACCAGATCCTGGGGCGGCTCGCGCAGGCAGCGGGCCGAGACGCGGAACGCACGTACTGCGGGGAGCTCACCCAGCGTGAGCTCGCCGAGCGCGCACCCGTTGAGTGCGAGTGCGAGCTGCTGCGGCCGGCCGAGGTGCGGTCGTCCCCAGGCGCGCAGTCGCAGGACGGCGTCTCCAGACGGCCGCGCGGCGAGGGGCAGGCGGGAGGTAGGCGCCACGCTCCAGCGGAACGTTGGGGTCCAGCGGTTGCCCTCCACCCCGGACAGACCCACCTCACCAGGCAGTGCGAGATCGGCGTCGTAGAAGAAGCGGCTCGAGTCGCGGGCGTACTGGATTGTGAAAACGACGCCCTCGAGGACCTTGCCGTCGATCTCACCGAGGCCCGAGGTGCGGGCGGCCTCGCTCGCCGCGCCGCCCACCGACCATGCCGCCGTCCGCACCTCGCCCTCCCGGTCCTCGCGCACGAGCACGAGGGCGGGCCGCCCCTCGTGCGACGCCGAGGCGAGCGCAGCGGAGAGCTGCTCCGGGCTCTCGGTGCGGGTCCAGCCGCGGACGCCGTAGGCCACAAACGCGGCACGCCACCACCGGTGGGCGATCGGAACGCCGCCGGCCGGGAGCTCCTCGCGCACCGCCGCGGCGAGGGGGCGTTCCACCGTCGCACGGTCGAGGCTCGGCAGCAGCGACAGATCGAAGAAGCCCTGGAACGCGAGTGCCAAAGCGACCGGGCCGATCCAGGCCGCCCTGCGCTCGTAGGCTTCGAGGATCCCGATGACGCCGAAGAGGATCGCTCCACACGCGAGAAACAGAGGCGTGTTCCCGGGCACGAACCGTGCGATGGGCCATTCGGGGAGCTTCCAGGCAAACAGCGCCAGTCCGCCGGTGCCGAAGAAAGCGGCCGCCAATGTTGCGTGGCGCGCAAACCTGGTTCGCGTCCAGTGGCCCACCAGACCGTCAGAGGTGCGTCCCAACCACACGGCGAACCAAGGTATCAACGGGAGCAGGTAGTGGGGGAGCTTGTTGATTGCGAAGGAGAAGGCGACCAGTGGGACCACCACAGCCGCCCCTTCGGCCACCGCAGCGTGCTCTCGGAAGCGGCTGTCCGCGAGGCGCCTCCACTCCCCGTGCAGTGATCGCACCAGGTGCGTCCCCCAGGGGAACACGGCCAGCCAGAGGAATGGCACATAGATCCACCACGGGAGGCGCACCCCCCAGACATCCACGGCGCGCGAGAGCACCTGGCGTCCGAAGAACACCGCGGAGAACTCGGGCCACAGCCCGCGCGCGGCCAGAGCCAGGTGCCACGGGAGGGCCACGGCGGCGGCTGCCGCGAGCGCCACACCGCCCCTGGCCCACTCGACGCCGCGTCCGCGCGCGAGCGCAACCGCCAGCAGCGCGGGCAGCACGACG
>DATKMD010000117.1:0-7784 GCA_035542075.1 Thermoanaerobaculaceae bacterium | reverse complement strand
CAGCAGCGCGGGCAGCACGACGAGCGGCGCGACGGGGCCCTTGGCCAGGATGCCCAACCCGAGGAGGGCGCCCGCCGCGATCGCCGCGGGGAACCCCTCCACGAGGAAGAGCACGATGGCCGACGTCGTGCACAGTGCGAGAGTCGGGTCGGTGAGGGCACTGCGCGCCGCGGCGAGCGGCAGGAACATCGTCAGGTACGCGCCGGCCGCGATCAGCGCGGCGCGCGAAGACGCCGAGCGGCTGACGTGGGCCGCGACGACGAGTGCGGTGCCCGCGGTCAGGAGCGCGTTGAGCAGTACAGCCGCGGGGAACCCCCACCCGAAGATCGCGAACGCTCCCGCGAGCAGCCAGTAGACGAGTGGCGGCTTCTCGAGCCACGGTTTTCCGTCGATCGTGGGAACCACGAAATCATGCGTCTCGAGCATCTCCCGCGCCACCTGCGCGTACGACGTCTCATCGGGGGAAAAGAACGAGCGCGAGTGCAACGCGGCCAGAGCCGGCAGAAGCGCCAGCGCGAGGATGACGACGGTCTGCACGCCACGCCGATTCACCGGGGGAGTATAGGGGTTCCGAGGACGCGGTTACCTGAGCGGTGAGCCCCGAGTTTGCCGGTCGCGCCCGGTGTCGCCACCCATCGCGAAGCCTTTGACCCGCTGCGTTTTCGGTCAGTCCGGCTGTATACTTTCGCCTGATGGCAACGGCGCGCGCGCACGATTCGGCGCTCCTCGCGGTGGCTGCGAGAAGAGGGTGGAAGCTCCGGAGCCCCGCGAAGAAACCCGGGGCGCACTCGGCGGTGGAGCTCGACACGGCGTTGCGGCTGGCCCTGGGCCTGGCGCGAGAGTCGCACGAGGGGAAGCTCGAGCGGTGGCACGAGGCGCTGTTCACCGAGGCGCGCCGTCGCCTGTACCCGGACACGTTCCCCGAGCCGACGCCCGAGGTGGCACGGGTGTCTGAGTTCTTCTTCCCGCTCGCGCAGGCCGTGCTCGCAGAGCAGGCCACGGGGAAGGGGAGCGGGCTCATTCAGCGGCTCCCGTTCGTCCCTCTGACCGAAGAGGAGATCGCGCGCTGGCCGTCGGGTGAGGAGTACCGCAGGATGGTGCGGCACGTCGAAGACGATGCCCTGCTGGTGACCCTCGCGATGGCGCAGGAGTGGCAGCGTCTGACGATCTACGAGCACGTGCTGGGTGTGACTGGGCTTTCGCTCTGGATCGGCCGCCAGCTCGCGCGGGTGGTGCCCGTCGACCTCCCGTTGTTGCACGGCGCGGCGATCGGCCACGACATCGGCAAGTTCGGGTGCGTCGGCGACGAGGTCAAGCGCATCCCACGCCTGCACTACTACTACACGCACACCTGGTACCAGGACCGCAACCTCATTGGCCTCGGCCACATCGCGACCAACCACTCGGTCTGGGACCTAGAGCTGGTGCGGTTGCCGGTCGAAACGCTGCTGCTCATCTATGCCGACTTCCGGGTCAAGGAGGCACCTGGGGCCGATGGGCGCAACGCGATGCGCATCATCTCGCTCGCCGAGTCGTTCGACACGATCCGGGACAAGCTCGAGAATCTCGATCAGGAGAAGATCAAGCGTTACCGCGGCGTGTACCGCAAGCTGCGCGACCTCGAGGAGTATCTGCAGTTCCTGGGTGTCCAGCTCGATCCTCCTGGCTTCGAGTGTGAACAGCCGCCCCGGCCCCGCGTCCCGGAGCACCTCGACATCGTGGCGGTGCTCGCCGGCCGCGAACGGCCGGACGCGGTGGCACTCGCGACCGGCCGCAACATCGCCACCGTGCGGCGCCTGCTGGTCACCGCGCACAACCTCGGCGTGATGGAACGACTGCGCGACCTGCCGGCGTTGCGGGCGCTGATCGAGGAGGGCCGTTCGTTCGAGAGCTGGCGTGACCTGCGCACGTACGTCGCGATCCTCGGCGAGTACTCGCCGGCGTTTTCGCTCGAGCAAAAGGCGCTGGCCCTTGACTTCTTCATCGAGCTACTCGGTCACCGCGACGACGATATCCGCTACCACGCCGCCAACCAGATCGCCGACCTGCTCGCAGGGCGCGAGGACTTCTGGCGCAAAGACCTCCCCGAAGGCGTCGTGCTGCGCCCCGAGCGCACCGTGCTGGACGAGCTGGACCGGGTCCTCGCGCTCCTCGACCGCGCGAAAGCCGAACCCGAGGAGGACATGGGGCCCACCGAGCGGGTCATCTACGCGCTGCCCATCGTGGTGCGGCGCCTGCTGCGCCATGCGGACGCCGAGCTTCGCCGGCGGGCGTGGGAAGCGATTAAGGAGAACTTCACCGCGCGCCTCGGGGACCAGCGGCCGCTCGTGGGCCTGTACGTGTGCGAGGCGCTGGAGATCAACCTGGGGTCGATCCCCCCCGAGGAACGGCCCGGGCTGGTCGCGTTCGCAGAGGCCTGGTCCGGGCACCCGGTCTCGTCCACACGTCTGATGGCGTGGCGGCTGCTGGTAGGGCTCGTCCGGTATGCGCAGGAGGACGCGGGGTTGATGGCCCGGATCCGGGAGATCGTCGAGGCTCTGGCGGAACGCATCGGCGGCAAGTACACGGTCGCGGAACTCTTCCTCTTGCAGGAGCTCGCCAACGCGTGCAACCTCCCCAAGATCGCGGAGCGCAGTCGGCGGCAGCGCGTAGAGGGGCGCGACCCGGTGCGCGAGGTGTTGCTGCGAAACCTCAAGAGCCGCGTGGACTGGGTCGAGAAGAAGGCCAATTGCGACTACCTCACCGCATCCGCTTACCTGCGGCACGAAGAGGGTCGCGACCCGGGATCGTACTTCGCGAATGAGGTGGCCTCCCACTTCGCCAACCTGCTCAAGGTGAGCCGCGTCGAGGGCACGCGTTTCCACGCCGGGCGTTGCCTGCTCCGCCTGCTGCCTCTTCTGACGGTCCCGCAGCGCAACGACCTGATGGTGGAGCTGCTGCGCTCGCTCGAACTCGACATCGAGGCGGTCACGCGCTACATCCCGCGCTTCCTGGGTTCGGTACTGGCGAGTCTCCCGGATCAGGAGTTTCTCGAGGGGCTCGACGATATCGAGGGCAACGTTCGGCGCGGCGCCGAGTCCCTGCAACGCCTGCTGCTGCAGACCGTCGGGTGGGTTTTGCTTTCAATACAGGTCGAGCGACTGAAGGGTGACGTGTTGCGCCGCCTGACCGGTGTACTTCTCGGGTCGCTCGCCGAGTCGCGCTCCTCCACGGCGATCGAGGGCTTCGCGCAGATCGCGATGGTGCTCGAGCGGCTCTCCCATCAAAAAGGCGACGACGGGCGTTTGGGCGCATTCCTCGCGTTGGCGACCAAGAAGTTCTGCTCGCTCGTGACCCACAGGCCTGGTGACCGCGTGCGCTTCTTCCTCGTCGCTTCCGCTCTTAACCACCTCGACCGTGCGGTGACCGCCGTCCACCCGGCACCGCACTTCACCGAGCATCCCTCGGTCGCCTTCATCCCCGGGACCTACGACCCGTTCACCGTCGCCCACCAGGCAATCGTGGCCAAGGCTCTGGAGAGCGCCGACGAGGTGCTGGTGCAGATGGACGACTACTCGTGGCGCAAGCACGCGCTGCCCAGGCAAATGCGCGAGGAGCTGGCGTGGATGGCGCTCGCGTCGGTTCCCGAGGCCTTCCTGGCGCCTTACCGGCCGCCGGTCAACCTGGCGAGCAGGGCCGGCCTGAGCCACCTTCGCCGAGCTCTCGGCACCCGCCGGCTCCTCATGGTGGTGGGCTCGGACGTGCTGGCGGGGGCGAGCGCTTATGCCGACGCCGGCTCCGGGATCTACGACATCGAACATGTCCTGGTGATGCGGGACGACGCCCAGCCCGAGGGAGTGATGGACCGGATCGAAAACTTCCGCGGTGGCGTCGCGGTGGTACCGGCGCCACCACGTGTGAGGGCGATTTCGTCCACCTCCGTGCGAGCGGCCCTTGACCGACGCGAAGACCTGGAAGCGCTCTGCCCGCCGTTGGTCGCGCGGACCCTACTGGAGCGCCGCCTGTACGTGCATTACCCGGCCCAGAAGCAGCCGGTCGCGGCCCCGGAGGTCCGCCTCCTGATCTCCGACGGGGCCGGGGGCGCACCTGCAGGCCTGGGCGTCGTGGCCGAGTTCGCCGGCAGGCCGGGGAAGGCGAAGGCCAGGAAACCGACGATGTTCGTCCTGGTGTCCGGCAACGACGAGCAGGAACCCCTGGCTGCGCTCACCTGGCGCAAGGTCTCGGCCGCGGCGTTGCCTGCAATGGTGGGCAGGGAGACGGTCGCCCTCGCCGGCGACGGCCGCTTGGTCGGCCACGGCGCGGTTGTCGAGACGGTGGTCGCCCGACCCGGAGAGCCACCGCTTCACGACCTGCTGTCGGAGGCGCTGGCGCGCTGGCTCGCGGAGGGTCTGCAGTTCGGGCTGTTCCCGGTGCCCGCCCGTGGCACCGGCCGCCTCGTGGAGGCCTTGCGAGCGCTCGGTGCCAGCGTTCCGGAGAGGGAGAGGACTGGCGCCCGACCGCCGGCAATGGTTCGACTTGCAAAGCCGCTCGTGTTCGTCTGGGACATGGAGAGCGTGCTGCAGCCGCCGTACGCAGCTGCGCCGGCCGTGCGCTCGGCACTGGAGGAAAACCGCCGGACGATCGCGGGTTTCTTCGCCGCCCGCGCGCCGGGGAGCGCGTTGCTCCACCTGCACGAGGAAGACCTCAAGCGCCGGGTGGTGGAGTGGGCGAAGGAGAGATTGGCGGAGGATCGGCACCGGCGTCGCTGGGTGGTGCTCGGTCTCGGGAGGCAGTTCTCCCGCGACATTGCCGGCAACTCGCCCACGCTTGCGATCGACCTCGAGCGCTTTCTCAGCTGGCAGGGACACGAGGGGGGCATCCGCCCGCCCGTTGGAAGCCCCGCGCTCGACCTCCAGTTGGCGGTGGCCGGTGAGCTCGGTCGACACGCCCTGCTGCTCGTGCCCTTCCTCGACAGCGCAGAAGGCGTGGTGCAGGTGGTGGAGACCGCGAAAGCGGTGGGCCTCGAGGTGCGCGAGGTGCTTGTCGGGGTCACGAGCGCCGCGGTGCGTGCCGCCCTGGAGCAGCGCGGGATCGCCCACCGCTGCGGCGTGGTCGTGCCCGGCTGGCGGGGTGTGATGCGCGAGAGCGCGGTCGCGCCCTACCTCGGAGGGTGGAGCATCGTTGGGCGGGATCCGCTGGAGACCGGTTCGCTGATACCTTCGTTGCCCGACTGCCTGCCGTACCACTACCCGCACCATCTGGGACTCGCCGAGGTCGGGGCGCTCGACTTCTCGCGTCTCGCCCTGGACCGGACGAGGAGACTCCTGCTTGCAATCGAGGAGACGTTCCGCGAGAACGAGGGCCGCCTGCTCTCCGTGCGGGACCTCGGCGTCGTCGTGCGGACGCCGCGATGCCCGCCGCTGCCCGAGGGCTTCCTTCCACCCAGGGAGCGCTTCCCGAGCGATCTCGTGGCCGAGGACAGCGAGGCACTGGCGCGACTCCACCCGGCGACTCACGCCGCGCACCTGGATGTCCGGAGGGGATCGTGAAGATTTTCGGGGATGGCCGGATCGCGCTGCTCGGCGACGCGGCCACCGCCGAGAGGCTGGCGTGGGGCCTGCGTCGGCGCTCGCGCCCGGACCCGGAGATCCTGCTCAAGGCACGCCACGGCGACGCCAGGCGCGAGCCATGGATCACACCCGGCTGGCACGATCCCGCAGTGGGGCTGGAGTCGTTGCGGCTGCGCTCCCGGAGACGGCACTGGAGCTACCTCGGTGAACCGCCGGGGGTGGTCAGGTACCTGGAGAGGTTGGCGCAGCCTCCAGTCGGTGACAAGGGGTGCTGCCTGGCCCTCGCCGGTCTCGGCCGGGTGGGCGGCGTGGCCGCCACCGCGCTCGCGCTCACGCCCAGTCGGGTCTCGGGGATCCGCGAGCTGCTGATCTCCGACGTCGACGCCGCCAACCAGGAGCGCTGGCTGCTCGAGCTCGGGTCCATCGCGCGGTGGCGCAGCCGGGAGCCATTACCGCGGGTCCGCCCGACAGCGCTCGCGGAGATCTTCAGTCGTTGCGACGTGTTCCTCTTCGCCGCCACCGACAGTGTGCCGCCGCTGGGGACGCAAGGCGACGTACGAATGATGCAATTCCAACCCAACCGAGCGACCTTGCGGCCGTTCCTCGACCAGGCGCGCACCGCGGGCTACACCGGCCTCTTCTTCGTCGTGTCGGACCCGGTCGAGCTTCTGGCACAGGCTGCCTTCCACGACAGCAACCGTGACGGCTCCGGCGCTTTCACCGGCGATGGCCTGGCGCCGGAGAGGATCGCGGGGCTCGGACTCGGGGTCATGTGGGGGAGAGCACTGGGCCGTGCCCGCCAGCAGGGTTGGGAGCAGACCGTGGCGCGGTTCGGCGCAGCCTACGGCCCGCACGGCCCCGACGTCGTGGCGTTCGACGACGTTCACAAACCCAGCCGCGGCCGTTCAGAGGTCCTGACCCGGGCGGCGCGCGAGGGCAACGTCAGTATCCGCAACCTTGGTCACCTGCCGTACGTCGGACCGGGCGTGTCCTCGGTCGGTCTCATGGTCCCGCCGCTGCTTGCGGGGGATGAGGTGCTGTCGAGCGTGCTGATCGACGGGGTCTACTTCGGTGCTCCAGCGCGCCTCGATTGGGGTGTGTACCCCACGCCCCAGCCGCTTGCAGGAACAGTGTGGGGGGCGCTCTCCGAATTGCACGCGCGGATGAAGGCGCAAGCCCGCTCCGTCAGCCTGCTCTGGCCGGATCGCGAGTGATCATCCGCCCTTGTCCGGAGAACACCTTCTCGAGCAGGCGCCAGCCGTCGGTGCCGAGATCCGGCGTTCGGGGGTAGGCTGAGGTGTCGGGATCCGTCCTGCCCTCGGAACTGCGAAAGGGTCGTCGATGACACCTGCTCGTACCGCACGAAATGTCGCCTTCGTGCTGCTAGGAGTCGCAGTCTTGGTACTGAAGCCCGGCTACCACGGGCCGCTGGCCCAGGCGGTGAACGACTGGGGCGGCAACTTCAGCATCTCGTTTGCGGTGTACTTCCTGGCGGCCATCGGGGTGTCCCGATACGGAGCCGGGAGGTTGGCGGTGGCCGCTTCGGCCCTGCTGATCGTGGAGAGCTTCGAGCTCACGAATGGGTTCGGTGTGATGTCCAACGTCTACGATCCGGCCGACCTCGTTGCGAACGCCGTCGGAGTCGGGGTCGCGCTCGCGCTCGACCTTACCAGCCGGGGTCCGGCAACGACGCGAGCGCCAGATTGAGACTGGGATGACTCATTTTCGTTCGAACGAGGAGCTTTTTCAGACGGTGCGCGATCTGATCGCCGCGTTGGAGGCTGGGGGGCCAACCGCAAGCGGCAGACACGCTGAGAGATGGCTTCAGGTGTCTCAACGGGCTGACGGACGGCTGGGCGCTCTTCCTTGAATCGATCGAGAAGGTCCGAGCCACTGAAGCCAAGAGTCTTGCGCGGGAGCATCGCGAGGCGCTGGAGGCGATCCGGACCGCTGCCCGCGCCGCCGTGTACCGGCGATGAGGCGGGGTTAGTCGGTATCAGGCCACCGGCGAATGACTTCCGTCGTGTTCGGGTCGACGATTCGAGGGCCTCGTCGGAGGGCATCAGGCGGACCCGACCAGCACCGATTTGCTACGCTGCATGGCGGAGGATTCATGAACGATTCCGGCCTGTTCCATCGCTGGCGGTCCTGGGCGCCGTATCTCCTCAGTGTCCTTCGTGTCATGGCCGCGCTGCTCTTCATCGAGCCCGGGTCCGCCAAGCTGTTCGCTTTCCC
>DATKMD010000116.1:0-15331 GCA_035542075.1 Thermoanaerobaculaceae bacterium | reverse complement strand
AGCCTCTAGCCTCGCGCTGATCAGTATCACCTGCGTTCTCGCAATGTTCGCCAGTCCGAGCAGCTGGCTTCTCGATCTATCTCGCATCAGGAACAACACAGTCCACTATGCCGAGTATTCTTCTCTTAAACAGTTCCCTGTTCCCGTTGTTTCCTGGCGTCGGCCGGGCCTTGTTGGCAGCGAGGCTGAGCTTGAGAAGGTGAAGTCAACAGTCATTTATCCAATCATCAATGAGAGCGTGAAACCCGTATCAGCAATAGTCGTTGAGTTCAGTCCGTCTGACAGCCAATCCATCGGGCTGGTCGTCATTTGGTCTGATGGCGATACGAGAGAGTCATTGGTCAGCAAGAACGAGAAGGGTGAGTTTGATCCCCAGGCTTATAAGGTCATCTTCGCAAAGCCGGTTCCATGAAACAGAATCGATGCCTGATAGCCCGTTGCACGCGGGCCCAAGCACGCTTGATGTGTACCGGGCATCACCACTTCACCTTCTTGAGCACTGCCTACTCGCCTCCACCGTGGCCAGGCGTTCCAGCAGCACCAACCGCTGCTCGAGGAAGGAGGCATCCTGCGGTTTCTTTTCGTCCGCCCGCGTTCGGCTCGGGCTGGGCTCAAGTGGGGTAATCGCGTTTCAGAAAGGCCAGAAGCGGTTCCTGGGGCTCTGTGGCGATGCGCGGGGGATTCTTCGCTCGTCCCGCTCGAGGCGGGACTCACTCAGAATGACAGGTTAGTGCGGCGGTAAAGAACGTCTAGTGCTCGCTCAGAATGAAAGCGTGATCGGGAGGAGTGACCGCCTGGCGCTCAGAATGACAACGTGCTGGGGCGGAGAAGCCCGCCTAGGGCCTGCGCTCGATCTCACCGGTCATCGGGACGAAGCGCACCGGGATCACGTCGCGCTCCGGGAAGTCGTTCGCGGCCTTCCGAGTGATGACCTTGAGCTGCTGGTAGAACGAGCCGACCGGGATGACCATGTGGCCGCCGACCGCGAGCTGGTCGAGCAGCGGCTGCGGGATGCGCTCGGGCGCGGCGGTCACAACGATCCCGGCGAACGGCGCCGCGTCCGGCCACCCGGCGTAGCCGTCACCGGCGCGGACGTGAACCTTCGTGTAGCCCATGGACGCCAGGCGCTTCTCGGCCTCGCGCGCCAGGGCGGTGCGGATCTCGATCGTGTAGACCTCGCACCCCATCGCGTCCAGTACCGCCGCCTGGTAGCCGGAGCCGGTACCGATCTCCAGCACCCGGTCGCCCGGCTTGACCTCCAGGAGCTCGGTCATGAGCCCCACGATGTACGGTTGGGAGATCGTCTGCCCCTCGCCGATGGGGAGTGGATGGTCGGCGTAGGCCTCGGCCCGCACGTCGGGTGGGACGAAGAGGTGCCGGGGGACGGTGCGGAGCGCGGTCAGCACGGCGGCTTCTCGGACGCCGCGCGCCGCGATCTGGGTGGTGACCATCTCCTCGCGCAGCTTCGCCCAGTAAGCCTCTTGGTCGGCCGTGCTGTCCCCCCCGCAACCCCACGACCAACCACCGGCGAGCGCGAGCATCACAAGCACCGATGGCATCCTCACGTCCCGCTCCTCGCAACGAAAACATCGCGCCCCGCAACCACGGTGCGCAGCACCTTTGCCTGCAAGATCTCTGCCGCCGCCCCCTTCTCGAGGTCGCGGTCGAGGACGGTGAGGTCGGCGGCGTTGCCGGCGACCAGGGTGCCGCGCCAGCCCTCCTCGAACGCGGCGTAGGACGCCCATGAAGTGTACCCCGCAACGGCCTCGGTCGGCGTAAGGGCTTCGGCGGTGTTCCACCCCCCTGTGGGTGTCCCCTGTGGGGTACGGCGTGTCACCGCGGCCCACAGCCCGAGCCGGGGATCAGGGCTCTCGACCGGAACATCCGAACCGAGGCACATCCTGGCGCCCGCGGAGAGCAGCGACCGCCAGCGGTACGCCCAGGCAATCCGCTCCGGGCCGAGACGCGCTGGCGCCCACGGCATGTCGGAGGTGCAGTGGGTAGGCTGAACCGAGGCGATGACCCCGAGCGCAGCGAAGCGGGGCACATCGGCAGGCCGCACGATCTGGGCGTGCTCGATCCGGGGACGCAGGCCAGCCCCACCGGGACCCAGCTCGCGCTCGTAGAGGTCCAGGACACGCGCCACGGCGGCATCGCCGATAGCGTGCACGCACGGCTGGAACCCCGCCTTGGCGGCGCGCCGGATGACATCCGCCAGGCGTCCCTCCGGCGTGACCTCCAGGCCCCTCGTCCCGGGCTCGTCGCTGTACGGCTGCGAGAGCCATGCGCCGCGCGAGCCCAGCGCACCGTCCGCGAACAGCTTCACCGCTCGAACCGACAGTATCCCGTCCCGGCTCACGCTCGGGCCGGCGCCGAACTCGCCGTCGAGCAACTGATCATCGGCACCGTCAAGCATCACGTACACGCGCACCGGCAGGCGCCCCTGCGCCTCGAGCTCGCGCAGCACGGCCAGTTCCATCCGAGACGTGCCTGCATCGTGGAACTCGGTGATGCCGAACGCCGCAAGGTGTTGTCCTGCCAGCAGCACGCGTCGCTCGATGTCCACAGGCGTTGCGGCAGGGACCACCCTGTCCAGCAGATCGGCCGCGGTGTCCACGAGCACGCCAGTGGGCGCGCCGGAGCGGTCGCGGAGGATGCGCCCGCCCGGCGGGTCCGTCGTGGCCTTGGTGATGGCGGCCAGCTCAAGCCCTCTCGCATTGGTGACCACGGCGTGGCCGTCGACGCGCCGAAGAAGCACGGGGTGGTCCGGCACCGCAGCGGAAAGCGGGGCGTTGTTCGGGAACGACTTCTCGGGCCAGCGGTTCTGGTCCCACCCCCGGCCCTGGACCCACGTCCCCGGAGGAACGCCCGCCGCCGCCCGCCTCACCCGCTCCACGACCTCCGCGAAGCTCGCCGCGTCGCGCAGATCCACCTGCTCGAGCGACTTGCCGTAGCCGACCAGGTGCCCGTGGCTCTCCGTGAACCCCGGGTAGAGGTGGGCGCCCGTCAGGTCCACCACCTCGGCGGCGCTGCGACGCCAGGCCGTGGCTTCGTCGGGGGAAACCAGCGCAACAATTCGACCAGCCTGGACGGCGACCTCGAGGCGCTTCACGCCGGCAGGGGTATGCACCTGGCCCCCGACCAGGAGTCGGTCGCAGCCGGGCGCACGCGCGCACGACGTGGCCAGGACCGTCACGGCCCACACCGCCAAGATGAGGCGCAGCACACCGATACTGTAACTTCGCGCTGGCGCCGGAGCAACGGGGACGGCGTATCCTTTCGAGGCCCGAGAGGAGACCCACCATGCCCGCAAGGAAGACACTCACCCGCCGTGATCTGCTCGCAGCGACTGCGAAGGCCGGAGCGGTGGCTTCCGTGGTCCGGCCGGCGTTGGCGCAGCCCGTCCGTTCGGCCGGTCCGGCACGCCCGGTTGCTGTCTCCTCGCTCAATGGTCTGGCCGCGGTGAAGCTTGCGGTCGAGACGATGGCCGCCGGTGTCCCGCCGGTCGACGCAGCGGTGGCCGGCGTTGCGCTGGTGGAGGCTGACCCCGATGTCGTGACCGTCGGCTACGGCGGGTTGCCCAACGAGGAGGGCGTGGTGCAACTCGACGCCGGTGTCATGGATGGGACGACGCTGCGAGCGGGTGCGGTTGCCGCCATCGAACGCGTCATGCACCCGGCGGCCGTAGCGCTGGAAGTCATGCGCCGCACCGATCGCATCCTGCTGGTGGGCGAGGGAGCCCTCCAGTTCGCCCGCGCTCACGGCTTCCCCGAGCAGAACCTGCTCACTGAGCGGGCACGCAAGATCTGGCTGTACTGGAAGGAGAACCTCTCAGGCAAGGATGACTGGTTGCCCGGCCTGAAGGAGGCCGAAGACCCGGACATCCGGTGGTTCATCGAGCGGTACGGGGATTCCGACTTTCGCCCCCAAGGCACGATCCACCTTTCGGCGTGCGGCCTCGACGGTCGGGTGGGATGCTGCACATCCACATCGGGGCTCTTCTTCAAGATGCCAGGCCGTGTCGGCGACTCGCCGCTGGTGGGCGCAGGACTCTACTGCGACTCGGAGGTTGGCTCGGCGGGTGGCGTTGGGCACGGCGAGAGCAACATCGTCTCCGTCGGTGCACATACCGTCGTGGAGTTCATGCGGCAGGGGAGGTCCCCCGAGGCCGCATGCCTCGCAACCCTGGAGCGGGTGGTGCGCAACACGCGCGTGGATTACCTCAAGGACGCCACGGGCCGCCCCAAGAACAACCTTCTGCTGTATGCGGTCAACCGGTCGGGGGAGGTGGGGAGCGCCGCGATCTGGCCGGGTCGGAGGACCCAGTACGCAGTCTGCCGCGCGGGCTCCGAGCCCCAGGTACTGGACTGCGCGTATCTCTACAAGCTCGAGTCCGGCAAGCGATAGCGGAGGTTTGCGACGTGGTGCGGTGTCAGGCGGAACCGGCAGCGAGCGCCTGAAGCCTGGCCTCGACTTCGTCGATGACGTAGTCGGGGGTCGAAGCGCCCGCTGTGATGCCCACGCAGGTGACGCCGGAAATCCAGGCGGGGTCGATGTCCTCGGCGCCCTGGACCAGGCGGCTCGGCTTGCTGCGGGCGCAGATGTCGTGGAGGTGGCGGGTGTTGGCCGAGTGCTTGCCGCCCACCACGAGCACCAGCTCAACCTCGGGGTCGCCCGCCAGCGCGCGGGCCGCCTCTTGGTTCTCCTTGGTTGCGTAGCAGATGGTGTCGGCGCGCGAGGTGTTGGGGTTGCCCTGCTCGATGACGCGCACGACATCCTCGTACTCCTCGGCGTTGAGCGTCGTCTGGTAGAAGACCCTAATGCTGGTGTATCTCGACCAGTCCACCGCCCGGGCACCCTCGACCGTGTGGACGATGTGATAGGACGCCGGGTCGAGGTCGTGGGTGTAGCCGATGACCTCGCGATGCCCTGGGTCCCCGATGAAGACGAGGTGCGAGCCGTCCGCGCGGGCACGTTGTGACTCGTGGTGGATGTCGTAAACAAACTTGCACGTCGTGTCCAGGATCTCGAGCCCGCGTGCGCGAGCCGTCTCATGGAACGACGGCGGAACACCGTGCGCGGAGAACACGATCACTCCGTCACTGATGTCGGCCATGGATTGGACGGTGCGCACACCGAGCCCAGCCATCTCCTCGACCACGCGCTCGTTGTGGACGACCTGGCCGAGTATGGCGCCCCGGCCACCGCCTTTTGCGAAGCGCTTGACCTTTATGTCAGCGACCCGCACGCCGGAGCAGAACCCGTACTTGGCAGCGCGCTTGATCCTCATTCGACTCTCACCGTCACCGTGCAACAAACCCCTCGGGCCCGAGCTTCCCGAGGCGGCGGCGGTAGGCCGCAAACGCCTCGAGCGTGTCGGCGATGTGGTCCCCGCCGAACTTGGCGAGCATCGCCCGCGCCAGCACGAAGGCAACCATCGCCTCCGCGATCACCCCGCAGGCCGGGACGGCGGTGACGTCCGAGCGCTCGTAGGAGGCGTTCGCCGGCTCTCCGGTCGCGAGGTCCACGGAGGGGAGTGGCTCGCGCAGGGTGGAGATCGGCTTCATGAAGGCGCGGAGGATGATCTCCTCGCCGTTGGAGACACCGCCTTCGATGCCGCCGGCTCGGTTGGAGCGTCGGCGCAAGCCGCCTTCGCCCGGAAGGATCGGGTCGTGCGCCCGCGAGCCGGGAAGGTGAGGCGTCTCGAATCCGGCGCCGATCGCGACCGCCTTGACGGCCTGGACCGCCATCACGGCCTGGGCGAGCTGGCCGTCCAAGCGCTCGTCCCAGCGGGCGTAGGAGCCGAGGCCCGGCGGCGCACCCCGTGCGGCAACGCCGACCACGCCGCCGAGCGTCTCGCCTGCGTGCTTCGCCTTGTCAATCGCGGCCACCAACTCGGCCTCCCGGTCCGGGGCGACCGTGCGCAGCGGCGAGGTGTCGTCGACGCTTTCGAGATCGGCAAAGGTCGGAGGGCCGTCCAGCAGAACCGTCCCGCCGAGGGCGAGCACCCCGGACCGGATCGAGACGCCGAAAGGGGCGAGCAGCTGCTTGCACACCGCTCCGGCCGCGACGCGCGCCGCGGTCTCGCGGGCCGAGGCGCGCTCGAGGACGTTGCGGAGATCGTCAGTGTGGGCGTATTTCCAGGCGCCCGCCAGGTCCGCGTGGCCGGGGCGAGGGGCCGTCAGACGGCGCCTCGCTGCGGCGTCGGGGTCCACCTCCCACGGGTCCATCACCCGCGACCAGTTCTCCCAGTCGCGGTTCGGTATCATCAGCACCAGCGGCGAACCGAGGGTGACGCCGTCACGCAGGCCCGCGCGCACGTCCGCTCGGTCGTTCTCGATCTTTTGCCTGCCGCCGCGACCATGGCCGTGCTGCCGCCTCGCGAGTTCAGCGTCGAGCGCCGCGCGGTCCAGGCGGAGGCCCGCCGGGACGCCCGAGAGAACCGCCACCAGCTCCCGACCGTGCGACTCACCGGCGGTGACGAGGTCGAGCACCTAGCGTCCCCCCGCCCCTCCGGCCTCCAAAGTGACCGGCAACTCGAGAGTCTCGTTCCCGCGCTTCACCTTGAGCACAACGGTCTCCCCGGCCTTGTGGTCGCCGAGAGCGTACATGTAGTCGTAGATGTTTCGGATCTCCCGCGGGCCGAACTGCACCACGATGTCTCCCGCCTTGAGGCCGGCCCTGTCGGCCGGTGACCCGCCGCGTACGCCGGAGAGCTTGACACCTGAGCCCTCATAACCGAACTCTGGGATCACGCCTGTGCGCACCTTGAAACTCCGCCGCTCCCCTGTGCCCTCGTCTGCGACCTTCTGAAACGTCGGGCGCTGCGCGAGATCGGCCACCTGCAGCGAGAGGTCCGCGGCGAAGCCCACCACCTCGGCCATGCGCCGGTAGTCGAGCCGGTCGGCGGTGTCGGAAGGCTTGTGATAGTCCTCGTGGGCACCTGTGAAGAAGAACAGCACCGGAATGTCCGCCGCGTAGAAGGAGGAGTGATCGGAGGCCCCGAATCCGCCCTTGTTGGTGGAGAGCTTGAGGTGGTGGTTCTTGTTGAGGGTTTCGACGAGGCCAGGCCACTGGGCCGCAGTGCCGTACCCACCGATCGTGAGTGCGGGTCCCGGCTTGGGCCGGCCGACCATGTCGAGGTTCAACATCGCGACGATCTTCTCCCTGGGCAGCGGCGGGTTCTGGACGAAGTGACTGGAGCCCAGCAGGCCCTCCTCCTCGCCTGAGAACGCAGCAAAGACAAGCGTGCGCTCCGGGCGTGCCGCCACCATCCTGCGGGCAATCTCCAGCATCCCTGCTGTCCCCGAGGCGTTGTCGTCGGCGCCCGGATGGACCGCATGGACGTCCGGGGCGAGCGAGCCGCTCCCTTCGCCGCCGTAACCGAGGTGGTCGTAGTGAGCGCCCACGACGACCGCCTCACCTGACAGTCCGGGATCGCTGCCGGGTAGCAGTCCAACCACGTTGACGGCGTCCGCACGCTCCTGAACCACGTCCGCGGTGAGCACCGCGTTCACACCCAGCGGGCGGGAGGCAGGTTCTTTGCGCTCGTTCATCCGCTGCTGCAGCTCGGCGAGCGTGAACCCGTGCCCGGCGAACAGCGCCTCTGCGAGCGGGGTTGAAATCCCCAGCACCGGGAGGCCGGAGTCCGCAAACGAGGCGTCGAACGAGATCTTGACGGGAACGGTCTCCGTGGCTCCGACCGGTCCGGTGGCAACCAGGAGGGCTACCGCCCCCTGGGCACGCGCCTCGGAGGCTTTGCGGCGGAGAGCCATGTGGGGCTGGAACTTCGAAGCCGGGTCGTCGCCGTCGGGCGAGAACCGCATCACCAGGACGACCTTGCCCTTGACATCGAGTCCCGCGTAGTCGTCGTACCGGAGGTCGGGGGCGTGGATCCCATAGCCTGCGAACACGACCTCTCCCGAAGCGGTCCCGGAGGAAGAGAACGACAGCGGGCGAAAATCCTCCTCGACCTTGGCCGTGCGTGTCGCACCCGGGAACGCAAAGGCAAGCGCGTTGCCGGGCCCCGGGTGAACGCGCGCGATGAAGGAGAAGTGCTGGAAGTAGCCGCCGTCCTCGCTCGCCGGTCGCAGCCCGAGGTCGCGGAAACGGTCGGCGATGAACTCGGCTGCCACCTTTGCGCCCTCCGAACCCGAGAAGCGGCCTTCGAGAGCGCCCGAGGCGAGGAAGTGAACGTCGTACGAGAGCCGCGCTTGAGCGCCGCTCGAGGGTGCCGAGGGCGCCGCTGCGAGCGAGGCGGCAAGTACGAGAGTGAGACCAAGAAGCGCGAGGTGCCTGCGTGACATCCGTCCTCCGTGCGCGTCAGGGCGGTCGTCCCCTCGGCCCGCGAGCGGCAACGCCGTTCTGATCTGTGGCTTGCGCGTGCCCGACCGCCAGCGCCGTCAGCTGCGCGAGCGCCACGGCCCGCGCGCTGGCGCGACTGCGGATGCTAGCACAGAGAGCGCACCGGCTTCCCTTGCGCCCGACCTCGGCGGGGCCTATTCTGGATCGTGATGCGACGCACACTGGTCGTGGCGGCGGCCCTCCTCGCATGCGTTGTGGCGGGTGCCGAGGAGTACTTCGTGCCGATGGTCGGTCAGAAGCAGGGCCAGGACGGAGCGTGGTGGAACACCGAGGTTTGGATCAGCAACACCGCGACGCTGACCGGCGGTTATGCGGTGATATTCCTCCCGGGCGGTCAGCCCAACGGTGACGGTTTGAGAGCGGAGCCGCCGCTCGAGGACCTCCCCGCGGGCGCGACGCTCTACCGCAACGACCTCGTGCCCGAGGGCAGTATCGGCGTGCTTCGCATCCTGACGACTCCGGGCGTGATCGTCTTCACCAGGGTCTTCAACGCTGCCGGTCGTGGCTCCTTCGGGCAGGGGATCCCGGCGCTCCCGAAGTCAGCGGCCGTCAAGCCCGGAGATATCGCGCAGCTGGTGGGCCTGCGCCGGACGCCGCAGTTCCGCACCAACATCGCCCTCTTCAACCCTTCCACCGAGAACGGCATCCTCCAGGTAAGGGTGTTCCTGCAGCGCGGGGAACTTGCTGGCGAGGAGTCGTACCGGCTGGCACCGGGGGGCTACATCCAGCTGGACGATGCGCTGCACGCCTTCGGGGTGCCGCGCGGCGAGCACCTGCGGGCCGAGGTGAGCGGGACAGTGCCGTTCTTTGCCTTCGCGTCGGTGATCGACGCCCGCTCAGGCGCCCCGACGCTGGTGCCAGCGCTGCGCTGAAGCAGCCGCCCGGCGTTACCCCGGATTCGGCAACCTGCGGGTCCAGGCCAGGACCGCAGCCCGTCGCGAGCCCAGCAGGCCCTGGTCGGAGCAGGGTTCTTCTGTATAATCGATTTAGGTGGGGCTCCTCTTGTTGAGGCGCAGCAATGAGTTGACGCGGGGACGCGCGATCCCGCAAGTGGGGACGGGGTGATGCGCTGGGAAAGCATCTTCCAAAGCTGGCCTGACGCAGCTTTCATCCTGCAGGGTGATCGCCTCGTTGCCGCCAACCGCGCGGCAGGCACGCTGTTCGGGTGCCCGCAGGAGGAGCTTGTGGGCCTCTCGGTTCCCGAGGTCGCGGTGCCGGCCGAGGGCGGCGTTCCCACGACGCGGGAGGCGATCGGCGACTGGGCTGCAAGAACCCGGGTTGGCGAGATGCGGCGCCTTCCGCTGCGCGGCCGGCGCAGGGACGGGTGCGAGTTCGACGCCGAGTTCTGCCTGTCCCCCGTTCCGGGCAAGGAGGGGCACGTCCTGCTGAGCGTGCGGGAGCTCGGTGGGCACGAGCGGGCGGCGGCCGGGCCAGACCGGGGTGCGCTCGCACGGCTTCCGGTCGGGGTGTTCCGCTCCGCCCTCGATGGCCGGGTTCTGGATGTCAACGACACGCTCGTCCAGATGCTCGGATACGAGAGCGCGACGGCCCTCATGCGGAAGAGCCTGAACGAACTCTGGATCGATGTTGCGCAGCACGACGAGCTGCTGGCCAAGCTTTGCTCTGCCCCGAACGCAACGGGGGAGTTCCGGATCCTGCGTGGCGACGGGAAGCCGATGTGGGCCTGCATCTTCGCGCACGCCGTCCGCGATGCGAACGGCGCGGTGAACACCCTCGAAGGACTGGTGGTGGATGTCACCGAGCGCAGGAAGACAGAGGAGAGGATCCGCGAGCGGGAAGCGCACTACCGCACCCTGGTGGACAACTTCCCCGAGGGCGCAATGGTGCTCTTTGACAACGACTTGCGACTCACCGTTGCGGAGAGCACGACGCTGGCTGCAGCCGGATTCCCGAAGGAATCGTTGGAGGGGAGGTCGCTCGCCGCACTCCTGCCGGCGCAGACGTTCACGGTGATCGAGCCGCACCTGCAGGGGACACTTGCCGGTCAGGAGTCGGCGCTCGAGGTCCCCTTCGGTGGACGCATCTACAACGTGCAGATGCGCCCGATTCGGGGTCCTGCGGGCCAGGTCATCGCCGGGATGGCGGTGGTTCAGGACATCACCGCGCGCAAGCGCCTCGAGGACAACCTGCGCTTTCTCAGCGCCCACGACCCACTCACCAAGCTTTACAACCGCTTGTACTTCGAGGAGGAGATGGCCCGCCTTGCGAAGGGCAGGTACTTTCCCGTCAGCATCGTGTCCGCAGACGTCGACGGCCTGAAGGCAGTCAACGACCGCCTCGGCCACGCCGCCGGCGACGAGTTGCTGCGGCAGGCCGCCGAAGTGCTGCAGAACTCGTTCCGACCCGGCGATGTGGTTGCGAGGATCGGCGGCGACGAGTTCGCGATTCTGCTTCCCGGAGCGAGCGCCGCCGCCGGGGAGTCCGTGCTGTTGCGCGTCCGGCGCAACGAGGATGCGTACCGCGCGAGCGAGGACCGCCCGGCCGTTCACTTCTCCCTCGGCCTCGCGACCGCCGAGGAGGGCCAGTCGCTTGCCGAGGCCCTGCGACTCGCTGACTCGCGCATGTACCAAAACAAGAGGGAGCACTCCAAGAAGCCCTGAGCGGGCGCGCCTATACTCAACGAATGCGGCGTCCTGAAGACGATCGCGGCAGGGCGCGGCGAGCCTCCGGGTTACCGGGTGCGCTGCGACGTCAGTGGCGGCGCCTGCAGCATACCGTGCGCCCGCCCCGGGTGCGCTTTATCTATGACCCCGCGTACGAGCGACACACGGCCGGCGTGCCGATGGATCCGCTGCGGGCGGATCGCATCCTCGCCTTTCTCAGCAATGAGGGGCTCATCCGGCGCGAGGAGATCTCCCTCCCGCAGCCCGCGGCGCTCAAGAACATCCTTCTGGTACACACTCCCGAGTACCTTGAAGCGCTCCAGCACCCGGAAACCCTGACCGGCATCCTCGGCGTACCGGTTGACGACGACGAACTCGAACAGGTCCTGGGGCTGCAGCGACTCATGGTGGGCGGAACCATCCACGCAACGCGGTGGGCGCTTTCGACCCGGTGCATCGCGGTCAACCTCGGTGGCGGCTTCCATCACGCTGGGCGCGCCCAGGGCTCCGGCTTCTGTGTCTTCAACGACATCGCAATCGCGATCGAGCGCCTGCGTCAGCGGGGCTTTGCCGAACCGGTGCTGGTTGTGGACCTGGACTTGCACGACGGCAACGGAACCCGCGAGATCTTCGCGGCCGACGCCACCGTCCACACGCTCTCCATCCACAACGAGCACTGGGGGGACACCAGCGCCGTTGCTTCCACCAGCATCGCGCTCGGGGCCGGCGTGAGCGACGGTCTCTACCTGGAAACACTGCGCGAGACGCTCCCACCCGTTTTCGAGCTGGTTCAACCCGGGCTGGTGATCTATCTGGCGGCCTGTGATGTGGCGGAGGACGATGCCATCGGAAACTGGAAGCTCAGCGCCGAAGGAATCCTGGCGCGCGACCGCTTCGTGGTGGATCTCGTCCGCTCTCGGCGCGCACCACTGGTTGTGGTGCTCGGCGGAGGATACGGCGATGGGTCGTGGCGTCACTCGGCGCGGTTCTTCGCGTGGCTGCTCACGGGTTCCCCGATCGAGCCCCCCAGCAACGAGGAGTTGACCCTGCTCCGCTTCCGCCAGATCAAGGCTTCCCTCGACGCCGCGCACCTCACCGTGACCAGGGACGACAGCGGCTGGGATCTCACGGAGGACGACCTGGTCGGACTCCTCCCCGGCGTCCCGCACCACACCCGTTTCTTGGAGTACTTCTCCAGGGTGGGTGTCGAAGTCCTGCTCGAGCGATTCGGGATTTTGCAACAGATCCGCGCGCGCGGCTTTAAGGCGCCGCTTGTCCACCTCGACCTCGACCACCCCCTGGGCCAGACTCTCAAGATCTTCGGCGATCCGGATCGCCGCGACCTCCTGGTCGAGCTCCGCGTGCATCGCAGCACTCGCGCGGTGCCCGGCCACGCGGTGCTGGAGGTCGAGTGGATGCTCCTGCAAAATCCCCGGGAGCAGTTTGTTGACGCGCGCCCGGCATTGCCCGGTCAACAGCACCCCGGTCTCGGAATGCTGCCGGAGTTCTTCGGCTGGTTGGTCGTGCTCTCGGAAACGCTTTCCCTGGACGGTGTCCTCTTTCATCCCAACCACTACCACGTTGCGGCGTTGTCGCACCGGCACGCCCGTTTCCTGGAGCCGCACGCTGAGGCGCTCTTCCGCGCTCTACAGGCGCTGCTCTCCGGGTGGCCGCTGGAGGATGCGTCGAGGGCCGTGGACGAGGGGCGCGTGCTCGATGCGCGCAGCGGAGAGCCGGTGCAGTGGGAGGGTTGGGCCATGGTCCTGCCCACTTCTGTCCGCCTGCGCGAGCGGACCGAGGGCGCGGCGTACGAAGAGGCCGTCAAGGCCGCCCACGTTCGGCTATCGCTCACGCTCCGCCCTGGCTCGGGCGGGGAGGACACCTGAGAGCCCGCGTCGGCAGTGCCCTCCGGCGCAGCTACGGGTTGATGTCGTCTCGACCCTGAAGCTGCTCCATTGTTCTGACCGCGTGGCGCAGGTGCGGAATCACGATCGAGCCGCCGACTACCAGGCCAACGTTGAGCGCATCCACGACCTCGTCCGCGGTCCAGCCCATCTTGAAACACTGGATCAGATGGTAATCCACGCAGTCGTCGCACCGCAGCACCAGGGACGAGGCGAGGCCGAGCAACTCCTTCACCTTGCCTGGCAGCGCGCCATCTCGGTAAGCGGCGTCGTCGAGCGCGAAGAACCGCTTGATGCCCAGGTGGTCCTGACCAAGCACAGCCGCGTTGGCCTCCCGACGCTCGGAGATGAACTCGTCGATGTCGCTCATGGTGCCTCCGGCAAGCAACCATCAACCTACCCGAAACGCGCGTGGATGCCAAGCATGCGCAGCCCGTCATGAATCAGGTACAATGTGATCCCGTGAAGCGCGCACTCGTTCTGCTCACGGCGACCTTGTTGGCATTTGCGCTCTGCACTACCGCCTACGGCGCCGCTCACAGCAAACGCCACGCTCGCCCCATCGAACTCGTCTGGCACGTCGAGTCGGTGGACGGCCAGCCGGTGGAGTCTCAGCGGGGCGACGAGCAGATCAACCCCGCCTCCGTGGTCAAGGTCGCCACGTCGCTTTGGGCGCTCGAACGCCTCGGGCCAGACTTCCGCTTCGAGACCCGGTTCTTCGCGCGCGGCAGGCTCGATCGGGAACACCGTACGCTACGAGGCGATCTGGTCGTTCAGGGCTCGGGGGATCCCGACTTCCACGTCGAGAACGCGTTTCTCGTCGCACAGGCGCTTAACGACATGGCGGTGGAGCGGGTCACCGGTGCGGTCATCGTCAACCGGAGCTTCTGGATGGGCTGGGAGAACGGCTCGGCGGGCCGGGAGCCCGATCCCGTGAAGCGCGGCATCCTCATGGCCGCGCGCCTGCGGCAGGCGCTGAATCCCAATCTCTGGAACCGGGCGACCAGGGCAACGTGGCGCGAGTTCGCCGAGCGGCGGGGGCTTCCCGTCTCACACCGGCCGCACGTCGTGGTGCTCGGTGGCGCCGGCACCGACGGCGACGTGACGGCCGGAGAGATGCTGATCGTGCACCGCTCGCAGTCCCTCGCCGAGGTTCTGCGGCGTTTCAACTGTTACTCGAACAACGACATTGAAAGGGTGGCCGCGGACCTCGGCCCGACGCAGGACCTCGTGAGCCTGCTGGTGGCGCGCTGCGAGGCCCCGCCCGCGGTCGTGCAGCTCGAGACCGCCTCGGGTCTCGGGAGCAACCGGCTGACGCCGCGGCTGATCGTCCGCCTGCTGCGCGAGTTCAGGCAGACCTGCCAGCGTCTCGGGGTGCCACTGGAATCGGTGCTGCCGGTGGCCGGGTGCGACCCGGGCACCGTGACCCACTTCTTTCCGCTCCTCGCCAGCGGTCCCGACACGACTTCGGTGATCGGCAAGACCGGAACCCTAACCAACACGGACGGCGGGGTCGCGGTCCTCGCGGGGTATGCGCGCACTGGCCGTGGCGAGTTCGTCTTCTGCGTGGCGGTGCCGAACGCGGCAGGAAGGCTCAAGAGTGCCCGCCGAGCCGAGGAGCAATGGGTCCTCGACTTCCTCGCTCGCAACGACGGCGGTCAGCCGCGCACCTGCGCCTCGCCGCTCCCCACGCCCGACGCCGGGGCGAACCTCATCCTCCTCGGCGACCACGTGCTTCCGCCGCTCGGGGGACCCCACGTTTCCAAGCCGCCGGTGACCGCCCCCGTCAACTGACACTGATCCGCGGTGGGTGCGGATCAGTGTCACCCTGACGCTAGCGCTGCCTCCGAGCATTGCGAGGAGGGAGCGGAAGCGGAAGGGTCCCATGGCAAACGAGGGTGGTGCACGCTCACGCGGCATGAGGTCATCCTGAGGGAGTCCTGGCGGAGGCAAGGCGACCGAAGGATCCCACGTTTCACGAGGGCGCTTGCCGACCGGGTGGGATCCTTCGCTGCGCTCGGGATGACCTCGGCTCGCGGCCGCGAGGCAAGGTTACATCTCCGGCCGACCGGGGGTGGTGGCGGGGAGCGCACGCGTTCGCGCCCACGAGCGAATGGCTTTGATCTGCTCTGCCATCGTCGTGGATAGGGGCACGATCATGCCCATCGCGGTCAGCAGATCGCGCTCCTCAACCGTGCGGTTCTCGGCGTGGCACGTGATGCGGGCGGAGACCACCGCCTGCTCGATCTCGGCCCCGTTCCACCCGCGGGTCGCGGAGGCGAGCAGGACGAGATCGTAGCGGCTGGGGTCCAGGTCCTGCCTGTGCATGTGGATCGTGAGGATCTCCTTGCGCTCCTCCTCGTTGGGCAACTCGACGAAGAAAACCTGATCAAAGCGGCCCTTGCGGATGATCTCCGCGGGCAGGAGGTTGATCCGGTT
>DATKMD010000115.1:0-22458 GCA_035542075.1 Thermoanaerobaculaceae bacterium | reverse complement strand
TCGTGAACTTCGGACCCATCGACCGGCTCGATGTGCGCGCGGCCATCACCACCACCGGGGCCGGGGCACGCGGCTTCAACCTGTACGACGGATCGCTCCGGCATGCCTCCTTCGATTCGATCGCCACCACCGGCGATGGCGCGGTCGGGGTACAGGTCAGCAGGCCGATGGCAGTCCTGGAAGTTCACCACGACCTCCGGACCTCGGGAGGCGAGGGGATGAGCCTGGTGAAGGGTGTCCAGGTTCGGCTGAAGGCCATCGGGCTCAGCGTCAAGCCCGGAGGCTCCATCGGCCGGGTTCGTGTCGGCGGAGAGATCGAGACGCTCGGAGCGGACGTGGTCTCGGTCGAGATCGACGGCAGGGTGGAAGACTTGCAGGTCAAGGGTGGCATCGCCGCCCGGGGCCCGAGGTCGGACGCCGTTCACGTCCAGGGTGATGTGCCCGGGCTTGCTGCGGTCAGGATCACCGCCGCCGACGGCAAGACGGTCGTGAAGAGCCAGGGATGATTCTCGGGCGGCAACGACCGCCGATACGAGCCCTTGCTCGGGCTGCTGTCGCCGAGCTGGCGACCCGCCCAGCGGGATTGAGGGTTTGGTCGATACGACGCTCTACCTCGGTGCGGTCGGGGGTGGGAAGGTGGGCGCCGTGACTCCCGCCGCGGAAGCCCCGCCGTCGCTCCGCCAACCACCCCAGCCCGTCTGGGTTCGGTGGATGCGCGCGGTGGTGCTCCTGCTCTCGGTGGGACTCTTCATCCGCGTCCTGTGGATGGCCGACCTGTCCAACGTTGGAAAGCTCCTCGCCCAGATCGGCCCGCTGGCCCTGGTGGCGGTGATTCCCTACGGACTGGAGGTGGTGGCGGACACCGCCGGGTGGCGCGCCATCCTGCTCGGCCTGGAGGCGCGGGTCGCCCTCTGGCGGCTCCTCGGGGTCCGGCTGTCGACCGAGGCAGTGAACCTGAGCTTTCCCGGCGGACCTTTCCTCGCCGATGGGCTGAAGGTCTGGTTCCTCTCCCAGCGCTTCGGAGTCGCGGTCGCCGAGAGCACCTCCAGTCTCGCGGTGAAGAAGGTCCTTCAGATCGGCACCCAGGGCATCTATCTCCTGGTCGCGGCGGCGGTGTCCGGGCCCTGGATGCGGGAACTCTCCGCCTCGCTGGTGCACGCTGGTGTGCTCCGCCCGCTGGTGTTCAGCATCGGGGTCTTTCTCTGTCTCTTCGCCGCCGGCGGGGTGGCCGTGCTCCTCTCGGGACGGGTCGCCGAGCGGCTCTGGTCGTTGCTGCTTCGAATGCCTTCCCGGCGGATGAAGGAGTGGGTGAGAGCGCGCCAGGCGACCTTCTTCCAGATCGACACCCACTCCCGCGACGTGCTCCGCTCTCATGTCCCCGGGCTGGCCTTCGCCGCCGCGTGGATCCTCGTCGGGTGGTTCATGGAGTCGGCCGAAACCTGGGTCATCCTCCGCCTCGTCGGGGTCGAGATCCCCTATGGCGCGGTGCTGGCCTTCGAGCCAGTGGTGGCCCTTGCCCGGAGCGTGGTCTTCTTCGTCCCGGCGGGCCTCGGCGTCCAGGACGGTGGCTACATGGCGGCACTCCGGGGCCTGGGGATCGCCGATGCGACCAATCGCGCGGCGGCCTTCGTCCTCCTCAAGCGGTTCAAGGAGGCGTTCTGGATCGCCGTCGGATGGGCCCTCTTCCTCGCCACCCGCGGCACCGGTCCCAGCGCGGCCGCCCCCCCCACCACCGAGGCCAGCTCTTCCGCGGCTCCGGGCGCTCCCTAGCGGCCAGCGATCGGCCGGGGAGCACCATGCTGCCTCAGCTCCGCGTCGCGGCCCAGATGGTCACTCCAGCGGTCGATTCGCTTCCGAGGCGAAGGCAGAGAAGGTCTCCCAACCGGGAGCAGGCGCCCGCTCGAGGGTCGTGTCGTCGACGCGGTACAGCCCGAACCGGGGCTCGAATCCGTCATTCCACTCGAAGTTGTCGATCAAGGACCAGTGGAAGTACCCGAGCACCGGGATCCCTTCGCGCACCGCACGCACCACCGCGTGGAGGTGCGAACGGATGAACGATGCGCGCAGCGACCCTTCGCGATCCGCGATGCCATTCTCGGTCACGTAGAGCGGGAGCCGGTAGCGCGCGTGCGCCGCGCGCAGCAACTGGAGGAGTCCCTCCGGATAGACCTCCCAGTCGAGGTCGCTCCTCGGCCCTGGGCCGGGCTTCCGCTCGACCAGACCGGGCACGGCGGGTGAGAAGCGAACCAGATCGCGAGTGTAGTAATTCACCCCGAGCCAGTCCGCGGATCCGCGGAGCAAGTCCAGCCGCTGGTTCACTCTCGGGTACCCGGGCATGGCCAGCCGGATCCGTCCGGAGGTGATCGCGTCGTAGAACGCCCAGTCGAAGGCCTGGGCAGAGGCGCGAGCCCCGAGCCAGTCGAGCAGCAACCAGCGGCGGGCGGGGTCGAAGAGGCGGAGGTGAATCGCCGCGCCGATGCGCGCGCCGGGGAGGACCGTTCGCAGTGCCGCGGCGGCGAGCGCGTGCGCGCGCAGGAGGCTGGTGAAGGCAGTGGCCGCCTTCACCGGGTCTCGCACTGCGGGGGGCCAGGTCCCCTCGACGAATCCCTTGAACATGAGGACGTTGGGCTCGTTGACGGTGCACCAGAGGGTCACTTCCGGACCGAGCCGACGTGCAGCTTCCTCGGCGAAGCGGGCGAAGCGGGCGGGGAACGCCTCCTCGAGCAGACCGGACCTCAGCCAGATGGGCAGGGTGAAGTGATGGAGCGTCACCATCGGCTCGATCCCCGCGGCGCGGAGCTGGCGAACCTCGTCCTGGTAGTGCGCCCAGGCAGCTTCGTCCCAGACGCCCTCCCGGGGCTCGACCCGGCTCCACTCGATGGAGAAGCGGTAGGCGTTGGCGTTGAGCCGCGCCATGAGGCCCACGTCCTCCCGCACGCGGTTCCAGTGATCGGCCGCGCGGCCGCTTCGCTCGCCCCGGGCGATCCGACCTGGCTCCTGCTCGAAGGCCCACCAGTCGTTGTGCGCGTTCCCGCCCTCGACCTGATGCGCCGAGGTGGCCGTGCCCCAGAGGAAGCCGCGGGGGAGGGCGCCGCCGTTGGTCCGACCGAGCTCCTGGGCGGTGAAGGGCGGAAGAAGTGGGTAGCGAGCGGCCAGCACTGCGCAGGCGATGGCGTTGAGCACCAAGACGAGGAGCGCTAGTGCGGCGGGAAGGAGCAGCGCGAGCGGGAGTTCGAAGGGGTGGCTCATGCTTCGACGGGCCTCATGGAGAATGGCTGGGGCGTGCCACCCGGTATTGAGCAAAGAAAAAAGAACATACTGGGGCGAGCGGGGCCGGCGCACGGCCGGGAGGACCGAGAATACCGCGTGGGGCTTCCGCGCTCGGTCGCCGCACTTCGTGCGGTCCGGGCCACGGTGGACGCAAGCGCTGCGCTGGGGAGCCTGCCCGCAGCAGCATCGGTCGGCTTCCGGGTCGAAGCGGGCCGCGCCGCCAGGGAATAGCTCTTGCACCAGCCCGCGAGGCGCAGAGCCGAGGCCGCAGGTGAAATTCGCGCGATGGGGAGCAGTCATGTCTGGACGGGAGTGCCGGTTCCGCGGCCCCTTCACTGCGGTCATCCTCGGGGCTCTCCTCCTCTCTCCGCTGGAAGCTGCCGCGGGCAGCAGCTGGTGGAATCGCGAGTGGTCGGAACGCAAGCTCCTGCGCATCGACACCGGTGCCTCCGGGGCACAGATCGTCGACCCGATCGGCGCCATGGCCGTTCTCGTCCGGCTCCACATCGGCGACTTCCACTTCGAGTCGGCGAAGGAGGACGGGAGCGACCTTCGCTTCGTAGCAGACGACGGCCGGACGGTCCTCAAGCACCACATCGAGAAGTTCGACCCGCTGCTCGGAGAGGCGCTGGTCTGGGTGGGGCTGCCCGAGCTGAAGCCGGGCACCCAGACCGATGTCTGGCTCTACTATCGCAACCCCAAGGCTGCACCGGTGGGGGACGCCCGGGAGACCTACGACCCGGCGACGATCCTGGTCTACCACTTTGCCGAGAGCGGCCAGCCTCCGCGCGACTCCAGCCCGGCAGGCAACCACGCGGCCAGCCCGGGCACGAGCCTCGACGGCGCGATGATTGGTCGCGGTCTCCGGCTCGACGGCGACTCCACCGTTGCCATCCCGCCCTCGCCGTCGCTCGCCTGGCCTGCCGGGGCGAGCCTGACCTGGTCCGCGTGGATAAAGCCGGAGACGGCCGGCGAGAATGGAGTGATCTTCGGGCGCCGGGACGGGCCTCGCGCCCTGGTCATCGGGCTCGATGCCGGCCGGCCCTACGTCGAGGTCGCAGACGGTCGCGACGTCAAGCGAATCGGAGCGCCGGCCGCCATTTCCGCGGGCGAGTGGCACCACCTCGCCGTGACCGCCGGAACGTCCATCGTGATCCACGTGGATGGGGTTCCAGTCGCCCGGGTCGCAGCGGGCATTCCTGCCCTGGAGACGGTCTCGTTGATCGGGGGCATCGGCCCGGTGGCCAGCGGGGCAATCCCCCAAGGCAGGAAGGGAGGCGGTCCCGGTCCAGCACCCGGGTTGAGGGGAGCGCTCGACGAGCTGGAGATCGCCAGGGTGGAGCGGGCCCCCGGCTACCTCCGGGCCGCGGTGCAGTCGCAGGGTGACGATCCCTCGCGCTTCCTTGTCGGAGGCGAGGAGGAAGTCCGCTCCAGCTGGGTCAGCGGGAACATGGCGGTGATCGTCCGGTCCGTCACCTTCGACGGGTGGGTCGTCATCGTGGTGCTCGCGATCATGGCTGCGGTGAGCTGGACGGTGATGGTCGAAAAGACGGCCTACTTGTTGAGTGTGCGCCGTGCGAACGCCCGATTCCTGGTGCGGTTCCGTCAGGCGAGCTCCGATCTCCACCGGCTTCTCCAGGAGACCGACGGCGAACCCCTCCTCGGGGGCAAGGGTGTTCAGGCGGATTGCCCGATGTCCCGCCTCTTCCGCACCGGCGTCGACGAGATCCGAATCCACCTCGAAGGCGGAAGTCCCCTCACCCCGGAGGCGATCGCCGCAGTGCGCTCCACTCTGGCAGCGGCACTCGCCGACGAGGAGGAGGCGCTGAATCGCCGGATGGTTCTCCTCACCATCGCGATCTCCGGCGGGCCGTTCCTGGGGCTGCTCGGAACGGTGGTCGGCGTGATGATCACCTTCGCCTCGATTGCGGCGGCCGGAGACGTCAACGTGACCGCCATCGCCCCTGGCATCGCGGCGGCCCTCGTCGCCACGGTCGCTGGGCTGACGGTCGCGATCCCAGCGCTCTTTGGCTACAACTGGCTTCTGACTCGCATCAAGACCCTCCATCGGGGCATGCAGGTCTTCGTCGAGGAGCTGGTCACCAAGTCGGCGGCTGCCGTTGGCCCGCAGGCCGGTTCCCGACCGCGGCTGGGCGAACGGACGCGCCCGAACGTCGCGTCGGCGCCCCGGGCAGGTGGACCGTGAACGTTCAATCCGAGGACAAGGTCTACGACGAGGTGAACATCACGCCGATGCTCGACCTTGCCTTCGTGCTGCTCGTCATCTTCGTGATCATGACCACCGGGACCGTGCAGGGGATGCAGGTGAGCCTCCCGAGGGCCGGGCCTGCCAAGGCGCTCGGGAAGGCCAGGACCAAGGCCATCACCGTGACCCAGGATGGGCGACTCTTCCTGGACACCTTTCCGGTGACCCTCCCAGAGCTGGAGCGACGGCTGGTGCAGCAGAAGGCGCTCACCCCGGGCTTCCCGGTGATCGTCCGTGGCGATGGCCACGTCGACTTCCAGAACGTGGTGGACGTTCTCGACTTGCTGGCCCGTCTCGACATCACGACCGTCGGCGTCGCGACCAAGCCGCTGGTGAAGTGAGGGAGGAGGAATGGCGATGAGCGTGGCGGCTCGGGTGCGAATCCGGCGCATCCTGCCGAGCCTGGTCGCAGCCGTCGCGGTGACGGGGATGCTGGGCCTCGCCGGGTTCTGGATTGCTGGGGTCCGCGAGGACCGCCCCCGCCGGACCACGATGCGTTACCGGGTGACGAACATTCGCCCGGAGAAGCCCGCCCGGCCTGAGCCCAAGCCGGATCCCGCACCGAGGGGTTCGGCAGAGCCCCGTCCTCGCGACGTGCCGACGAGCACACGGGTCGAGCTCAAGGCCCCCGATCTCATCGTCCCCGCGGCTCCCCCTCCACCGTCCGAAGGGACGCCGGTGGGCCGCGGACCGGCGGGCGGAGGCGGGGGACGGCTCGGCCTCGCGGATGTGTCCGAGGGCCCTGGCGACGTCTTCGAGCTCGTGGGGAAACCAGCGGGGCGCAGCTTGCTGGGAAAGGGCAGACTGGGCGATGGCACGGGTCCAGAGGACGATGACGCCAGCGAAGGGGAGGGACCCGGCGACGCCCGGGCTCGAGAGGCGGCGGCGCTCCAGCGGTACGGATGGTACTACCGCCGGCTCGCCGGCGAGCTCGAGGAGGCGTTCCGTGGGATCAAGGAGCTCCGGAGCACTTCGGTGACCGTCGAGCTCCGCGTCTGGGTCGACGGACGCGGCCGGGTCAGCCGGGTGAAGCTCGCCCGGTCGACCGGGAACGCCGCTCTGGACGAGGCGATCCAGTCCATCCAGGGGCTGAGCCTCCGGCAGCCTCCACCGAGCGACATCCCCATGCCGATGATCGCGCGCCTGGTGGTCCGGCGGCCGGAATAGCGCGTGGACGCATGGACCACCGAGCCGCGCTACCGCCGGACCCTGGCTGGCGGCACCGCTCGTTCAGGGGACCTCGTCCCACTCGAAGACGTATTCTCCCTCCTCCGTGTGGACGGTGAGTTGGGTCATGAGCTGCTCGTAGCGTCCCTCCTCCCTTGCCACGGCGAAGATGGTCCCCGCATGCCAGAGATCGTGCGGCAGCGGATGCTGGGTGAGGAAGGCGCGGATCTGGTCTTCCGCCCAGTATTTCGCCGCGACCAGGCCGCCGTCCGAGCCGGCACCGGCTGGGAAGCTCTTCTCTACGGGAGGAACCATGGAGAGGCGCGCCTGGTAGGACTCCACCGTCGACCTGGGCATGGGAGGCCCTCCGGTCCGGAGCAATAGCACGCTCGACGATGATGGTGACCAGAGCGCGGGACCTGGAGGAGACCGGCCGACGTTGGCTGGGCATCCAACTCGACCAGCGCGACCTGCCGGCGCTACGCGGGGCTGCCGTCCAGGCGGAGCGCGAGTTCGGCGGCATCGACATCCTGTTCGCCAATGCCGCTGCGCGGATGGTTTCGGGTGCGACGTTCGACGTGACGGCAGGCGACAGCGCTCACAACACCGCGTGAGGGTTCCCTGGCAGTCGGCGACTGGCTGCTCACTCCTGATCTCTTTCCAGCGGCCTCGTCCGGAACCGATCAGCTCTGCTTCCACGCGCGACGGGTTCCCGGCCCGGTCGACTCGGGAAGGCGTTGGCATGCCCGGTGCTTGGAGCAAAGAGGAGGAGGGAGCTGACCACGGCAGGCCCTCTTCCTCGACGAAAGAAAGGCAACAGTCATGACGGATCCGAAGATCAAGGACTCACTCAACCAGGCTCGGGCGGCTGCGCAGGAGCTGCATGGAGCGATCAGTGATGCCGCAGCGAAGCGCGGCGGGGCCATGAAGGCCGACCTGGAGACCGTTCCGCAGAAGGCCAAGGTGATCATGGAGTCCATCAGGAGCTCCCTGGGCACGCAGGAAGACGCAACCAAGAAGCACCTGAAGGAGGCCATGACGAATCTCGAGACGGCCCAGAAGCACGCGATGGAGAGCATGAAGAGCTCCGGCCAGGCATTCCAGACGTCGGTCAGGAAGACCCTCGCTGACGCGCGCTCCTCGGTTGAGCAGATCAGCGAGGCCCTCGCGGAAAAGCGTTCGGCCGAATCCAAGAAGACACGCAAATAGGAGACTTCGATGCGGAATTACATCGCTGTGGTGTTCGACGACATGAGCAAGGCTTACGAAGGTCTGCACGCGCTCTGGCAGCTCGATGGCGAGGCGCAAATCACCGTGCACGGCACGGCGGTCGTCCATCGCAACGACTGGGGCGAGTACCAGGTCGATACCAAGGAGACGCACCCCGCGCTGGCGACTGCCGTGGGAGTGGGCATTGGTGCTTTGCTGGGAGCGCTGGCGGGACCCGCGGGCGCGGCGGTTGGAGCCGCGAAGGGAGCGGCGATTGGCGCTGGAACCGGAGGGGTGGTGGGAGCTGGTGCGGATCTGGCCCGCGCTGACACTCGCGATCAGGCGAGCCTCGAGACGGCCTACGTGCTCCGCACCGGTCAGTCCGCAGTCATCGCCGACGTCAGCGAGGAGTCCAGGTCGCCGATCGACACGCGGATGCGCGATCTTGGCGGGATTGTCTATCGGCGTGCCCGGAGCGATGTTCACCAGGACGTCTGGTTCGACGACTATGACCCCTACCTCTACCCGTACGAGTACGTCCCACCCAGCTATTCACCCTGGGTTCGGCCGTAAGACCGGTCGCACTTCCCGGCGCCGGCAGGGGCGCGCTCGCTCCCCGTGAGTGAGCCGCCCCCGACCGCGACCCCCACCTCTTCCGAGGGGCTCGGGCTGAGCTCGGCTGAAGCCGCGCGCCGGCTCAGCGAGGTGGGCTTCAACGAGACGTCCTCGGGCAAGCGCTTCAGCGCCCTCGCCGGGCTCCTCTCCGGGCTGGCGAATCCCTTGGTGCTGATTCTGCTCATCAGCGGGGCGGTGTCCGGCGTTCTCGGCGAATGGGTGAACGCCGCGATCATCATCACCATCGTCCTGCTCAGCGTGGCGTTGAACTTCGCGCAGAGCTATCGCTCCGAGCGCACGGTGCTGCGCCTGCGGAACAGCGTGGCCCCCACCGCGACCGTGCTCCGCGACGGCACCTGGCGGGAGGTCGCCCGCCGAGAGCTGGTTCCCGGCGACGTCGTTCGACTCGCCGCTGGAGACCTGGTCCCAGCCGACGCCAGGTTGCTCGAGGCGAAGCACCTCTACGTCCAGGAGGCAGCGTTGACCGGGGAGTCCTTCCCGGTCGAGAAGCAGGCGGGGACCGGCGCGTCCCCGGCTCCGTCCACCGGGAGTGAGGCGGTCGACCGCGTCTTCCTCGGCACCTCGGTGGTGAGCGGTTCCGCGACCGCTCTCGTCCTGAAGACTGGACCGGGGACGGCCTTCGGAGAAATCGCAGCCCGCCTGGCCACCCGGCGCCCCGAAACGGAATTCGAACGCGGGGTGCGGAACTTCGGCGGCCTGATCACGCGCACCGTGCTCTTCCTGGTGCTCTTCATCCTCGTGGTGAACCTCGCGCTGCACCGACCAGCCTTCGAGTCCCTGCTCTTCGCGGTGTCGCTGGCGGTGGGTCTGACGCCCGAATTCCTCCCGATGATCATCACCGTCACGCTGGCCCAGGGTGCAGAGCGCATGGCCCGAGAGAAGGTCATCGTGAAGCGCCTGCCCGCCATCCAGAACCTGGGGAGCATCGACGTGCTCTGCAGCGACAAGACAGGGACGCTCACCAGTGGGGAGATGACGCTCCAGAGCTCGGTGGATGGGTTCGGAGAGCAGAGCTCGGAGGTGCTCCGGCTGGCCGCGCTGAACAGCGCGTTCGAAACGGGGATCCGAAGCCCACTCGACGCTGCCATTCTCCGCACCGGGGGAGCGCAGGCGCCGGCGGAGACGAAGCGGGACGAGGTACCCTTCGACTTCGAACGCCGTCGCCTGTCGGTGCAGGTCCAGGCGCCCTCCGGGCCACTGCTCATCACCAAGGGGGCGCCGGAGAGTGTGCTCGCGGTGTGCACCGAGGCCTGGGGTCGAGGCGGCGTCGTCGAATTGGACGACGCCATCCGGCGGCGCTGCGAGCAGACTTACCAGTCGTTGAGCACCGAGGGCCTCCGAGTGCTCGGGGTCGCGACCCGGACCATGCCCGCAGACGAGGCGTGCTCGGTCGAGGCGGAGAAGGCCATGACGCTGCAGGGCTTCCTTGCCTTCATCGACCCGCCGCTGCCGGACGTCGGGGCGACGCTGGCCGCGCTACGGGCAGACGGCGTCGAGGTCAAGATTCTCTCGGGGGACGACCCGCTCGTCGTCCGGCACGTCTGCGCTCAGGTCGGCCTGGAGGTGGGTGAGGTGGTGACCGGGGAGGCGGTCGCTCGCCTCGGGGACACGGCTCTGCCCCAGGTCGCAGAGCGAAGCACCGCCTTCGCTCGCGTCTCCCCGGCGCAGAAGGACCGCATCATCCTGGCGCTGCAGCACCGCAGTCACGTCGTGGGCTACCTCGGCGACGGGATCAATGACGCTCCCTCGCTGCACACGGCCGACGTCGGCATCTCGGTCGCCGGCGCCGTGGACGTGGCGCGGGACGCAGCCGACATCATCCTCTTGCAACCCAGCCTGGCGGTGTTGCACCAGGGCATCCTCGCCGGCCGACGGGCCTTCGGCAACGTCATGAAGTACCTGCTCATGGGGACCAGCTCGAACTTCGGCAACATGTTCAGCATGGCCGCGGCCTCTCTCTTCCTCCCGTTCCTGCCGATGCTCCCGACGCAGATTCTGCTCAACAACTTCCTCTACGATCTTGCGCAAGTCACCATCCCCACCGACAACGTCGACCAGACGTTCATGCGTCGGCCGCAGCGATGGGACATCCGCGTCATCCGCAACTTCATGCTCTGCATCGGTCCGGTCAGCTCGCTCTTCGACTTCCTGACCTTCTGGGTGCTGCTGCACGTCTTTCACGCGGGGGAAGCCGAGTTCCACACCGGCTGGTTCGTCGAGTCGCTCTCCACCCAGGTGCTGGTGGTCTTCGTCATCCGGACTGCGGGCAACCCTCTCCGCAGCCGGCCCAGCTGGCCGCTCACCCTGACCTGCCTCGCCGTGGTGGCCCTGGGGATCGCGCTGCCCTGGACGCCCCTGGCAGGACCGCTGGGCTTCGTTTCCTTGCCTGCCTGGTACTTCGCGTTCCTCGTTGCGGCCACGGCCGCCTATCTGCTCCTGGTGCAGATCCTGAAGGGCGGGCTCATCAGGCGGCTGGTCCCTGCAGCACCCGCCCGGGGCCCGCGGGAGCTCGAGGCGGCGAGCCCCGGGTAGCCACCATCACGGCTGCGTCGAGCGTGCGGCTCATTTCACGGCGTTGATCGACTCAACCGGAGGCACGCTCGATTGGGGAGTCTTCCCGGCCTCGCCGGCCGTGGGATTCTCCTTGAGCGCCCGCTGGACGGCGCTGCCGTCCACCGACTCCTCCTTCAGCAGCTGGCCGGCCAGGGCCTCGAGCGCGGCGCGCCGGCCCGCCAGCAGCTCCCGCGCGCGCTCGTACTGCGCGGCCACCATCCGCTGCACCTCTGCGTCGATGATCTCGTGCGTTCGGGGGCTGATCGCGCTGCCGTCGGGCGCGGACCCGCCGAGGTACTGGAACTCTGGACCGGCATAGCGCACCGCGCCCAGCTTGTCGCTCATGCCGTACTCGGTCACCATGCGCCGGCACAGCTCCGTGGCGTGCTGGATGTCGTCGCTGGCACCGGTGCTGATGGAGTCGAAGACCACCTTCTCCGCGGCGCGCCCGCCCATCATGACCGCGATGCGATCCTCGAGCTCGTCGGTGGTGAGGAGGAAGCGATCCTCGGTCGGAAGCTGCAGCGTGTAGCCCAGTGCCCCCCGGGTGTGCGGGACGATGCTGATCTTGCTGACCGGATCGCCGTGGGGCACGAGCGCCGCCACCAGGGCGTGGCCCGCTTCGTGGTGGGCAACGGTATTGCGCTCGCGGGCGTTCATGACCCGGGTCCTCTTCTCGAGGCCGGCGACCACGCGCTCGATGGCCATCTGGAAATCGTCGAGGGTGATGGCCTCGGCATGCCGGCGCGCCGCCAGCAGAGCGGCCTCGTTGACCACGTTCGCCAGGTCGGCGCCGCTGAAACCCGGAGTCATCTGGGCAGCGCGCCCGATGTCGAAGTCCGCGGCCAGCCTGACCTTCCGCGTATGGATGCGCAGGATCTCGGTGCGGCCGATCAGGTCGGGGTTGCCGACGGCGATCTGGCGGTCGAAGCGCCCGGCGCGGAGGAGCGCCGGGTCCAGGATCTCGGGCCGGTTGGTGGCGGCCATGAGAATGACCGGCTTGGTGGGATCGGTCTTGAAGCCGTCAATCTCGCTGAGAAGCTGGTTCAGCGTTTGCTCCCGCTCGTCGTTGTTTCCGATCCGTACCGTCCCGCCGCGGCTCTCGCCGATGGCGTCGATCTCGTCAATGAAGACGATCGCCGGGGCCGCCTTGCGCGCCTGCTCGAAGAGGTCGCGGACTCGCGCCGCGCCCACCCCCACGAACATCTCGACAAACTCCGAGCCGCTGGTCTCGAAGAACGCGACCTGCGCCTCGCCGGCTGTCGCCTTGGCGAGCAGCGTCTTTCCGGTGCCGGGCGGCCCGACGAGCAGCACGCCCTTCGGGATGCGCCCGCCCAGCGTCGTGAAGCGTTCGGGCTCGCGGAGAAACTGGATGATCTCCTGCAGCTCGGCGATGGCCTCATCGGCGCCGCCGACGTCCTTGAACGTGACACCGACCTGCGCGGGCGTGACCACCGTGGCCTTGCTCTTGCCCACGCCGAAGATACCGGCCGCGCCGCCCGCTCCTGCGCCCAGCCGGCGGGCGGCAAAGGAGTAGAGGGCGAAGAGCAGCGCGGTGGGCAGGATCCAGGAGAGCAGCAAGGCCCCGATCGGGCTCGACGGTCTCGCGAAGGCATAGTTGACCCCGGCCCTGTCGAGATCGTCGGCGAGCTTGGGGTCGGCCTCAGGCTCGAAGAAGGTGGTGAAGGGGACCGTCGCTCCGGGCGCGGCGCCGGGCGTGGCGCTCTTGAGGGTACCCTGGATCCGGTCGCGGCCGACGACCACCTGGACCACCTGGCCGCTGGCGACCTTGTGCTTGAAATCGCTGTAGCCGATCTCGGTCGCACGCGCCGCCAGGGGAGCCAGAATGAACTCCTGGAACACCCACATCACGAGCAACGCCGTCAAGAGGTAGCCGACGCTGAAGTGAATCTGGCGCTGACGCTGCTCCTGCCGCTTCGGGTCCTTCCGGTCGTCGTTCGGAGAGGTGAGCTTCTGCTCGTCCATGTCGCGCCCCTCCCTGGGTCGCCGATGCTCGAGCGTTCCTCGCCCGAGCGCGTGGACCGCGACGCGGAACTCTTCCCGCGTGCTCGGCACGAGCAGAGCGTAACACCCGTTCGCGGGAAACTCGCCAGGGCCGGTGCTGGCAAGGCCGCGGGCGGCACGCTAGGTTGAAGCTCCGATGAACGGCCGGGACCCGGGATTGTTCCTGGTGATGCTGGGAGTCGTCCTGGTCTTGACCGGGCTCCTGCTGTGGTCAGGCTGGCTGTCCTGGTTCGGGCGGCTCCCGGGCGACATCCGCTGGGAGAGCGACCACACCAGGGTGTACGTGCCCATCACCTCGATGCTTCTGGTCTCGCTGGTGCTGTCGCTCCTGGTGTGGCTCTTCCAGAAGCTGCGCTAGACCGGTGCGGGCGGGGTACCGGCATCAATGCTGGTGCCGGAACTGCGCGTCAATGCCGTACCGCCCGCCGCCCCGGGTGGAGAGGTAAAGGAACACGAAGCAGTAGAGGACCGCCAGCTCGCCCCCATTGACGTTGGGCACCCAGTGCCAGTGGGCGAAGGCGCCCTGGAGGTGTTGCTGGAAGAAGGCCCACGCCATCCCGCCCGAGGCGATGAGCGCCGCCGCCCGGGTGAAGAGGCCGAGGGCAACGAGGACGCCGCAGACCAGCTCGGCGGCCCCCTCCATCCAGGGCATGGAGAAGGCAGGCGTGGGGTGGTCGCCGAGGATGCCGAAGAGCTTCTGCATCCCGTGGACGCTGAACATCCCCCCGCTGAAGAAGCGGAGCAGGTCGGAGGCGAACGGCTCGAAGCGGGCAAACCACGTTCCTGGCCCGCGGGTCAGTCATGCAGTGAAGGCTTTCCTCAGTTCCGCCGGTGCCACCCACAGCAGCGCCAGCGCCATGGAGACGATCAGATCGCTGGGCGCCACCCATGCGAAGCGTAGTGCCTCGCGCAGCGGCGGAAGGTAGATCGCCAGCAGCAGGAAGGTGATCGCTGTGACCGCCCAGAGGTTCATGACCCGGTTGGAGAACATCCCGTGGCGCAGGAGTGACGCACGGTCACTGCGGGAGACGAACGCCAGTGCGACATGGGCCACCATCCAGGCGGCGAACGCACAGCTCTGCACCGCCACCGACGACAGTCCCCGCCGACGTGCCCAGCCGTACGCGGCCATCACCGCAATGAACAGCAGGCCACCTTTGAAGAGGATGGTGCGCACGCTGGCGCCATCGATCAGCGCGGCGGCGGCGCGGCGCGGGGGACGGCGGGCGACGTCGGCCTCCGCCGGTTCGGCTACGAAACCAGCGGAGGCTGCCAGGTCCATGAACATCTCCAGCAGGATGATCTGGATCGGCGAGAACGGGAGCGGGAGCCCGGCCAGGACCGGCAGCAGGAAGATCGCGATCAGGCCGACCTTGACCGCAAGGTAGTAGTCGACGCCCTTGCGCAGATTGTCAAAGAGGTGGCGACCCTCGAATACCGCGCGTGCCAGCGTGGCGAAGTTGTCATCGGCCAGCACCGCCTGGGCCGCCTCCTTGGCCACGTCGGTCCCTTTGATGCCCATGGCCACGCCGACGTCGGCAGCTTTGAGCGCGAGTGCGTCGTTGACGCCGTCCCCGGTCACCACCACGACCTCGCCGTTCTTCTGGAGCGCGGTCACCAGCCGGTACTTGTGCTGGGGGGTGGTACGGGCGAACACCGAGACCTCGCGCACCGCCTGGGCCAGGGTCGGGTCGTCCAGGTGATCCAGCTTCTCGCCGGTGAGCACCGGGTCAGCCGCAATGCCGACCTCGCGCGCGATGGCCGCGGCGGTGGCGGGGTGATCGCCGGTGACCATCAGCGTGCGGATACCGGCACCGGCCACCTCTGCGAGGGTCGCCTTCACTCCGGCGCGTGGCGGGTCGGCGAAGCTGATCAGTCCGGCGAGCTCGAGGTCCTTTTCCAGCTCATCGAGTGGCCGTTTGGCGGCCTCCGCGCCGATCTCGCGCCTGGCGACCGCGATCACCCGTCGCCCCTGGGAGGTTTCTGCTGAGAGTCGTTCGCCGAGCGCTGCCGGCAGCTCGCGGCAGCGCTGGTCGACCTCCTCCGGAGCACCGGTGAGGTAAAGGCGCAACCCCCCATCAGGGTGTCGCCACAGCACGGCTTTGCTCTGCCGGCCGTCGCCGGGATGGCGCAGACCCAGGATATCGCCTCGCGGCACCGCCAGGCCGAGAGCCTTGGCGCGCTCCAGCACCGCGTTCTCCAGCGCGTCGGGCACTTCAGGGGAGACCGTGCCGAGCGCGGCAGTGATTACTCCGCGCTCCTGCTCCGGGGGCCACACCGCCGCCACTTGCATGCGGCTCTCGGTCAGGGTCCCGGTCTTGTCGGTGAGGATGACCGTGGTGTCGCCCAGCGTCTCGGCAGCGCGCAGGTGCTTGACCAGGAAGTTCTGCCGCGACAACCGATAGGCACCCAGCCCCAGCACCATGGTGACGATGATCGGCAGCTCCTCGGGAATGGTGGCAAAGCCAAGCGACAGGCCGGTCAGGACCATCTGGCGGAACTGGCCCCCGCGTGCGATGCCGATCAGCGGAATGACGATGGAGAAGAACGCGGCGACCCACAACAGCTTGCCGGCCAGCGATTTCATCGCCAGCTGGAGCGGAGTCTTGGGTGGCTTCACCGTAGCGAGCTGGGAGGCCATCTGGCCGATGCGGGTCGCGCTGCCGGTGGCGGTAGCCTCGGCTTCGCCTTCGCCGGCCACCACCACCGTGGTGGCATAGACGCGATCGCCCGCGGACTTTTCCCCCGGCAGCGACTCACCGGTCAGCGCCGACTCGTCCACGCTGAGGTTGACGGCACTGGTCAGCTTGGCATCGGCGGCGATCCGCGTGCCCGGCACCAGGATCAGCAGATCGCCCGGGACCACCGTCTCGGTGTCCGTGGCAACGACCTGGCCCCCGCGGCGTACCCGCGCCTTCGGGGTGGAGAGGCGTTCGAGTGCGGCGATGGCCCGCTTGGCACGGAACTCGTTGACGACCTCGGCGAGCACCAGCAGCAGGATCACGACGAAGATGGTGATGGTGTCGCGAAGCTCGCCCCACAGGCCGTAGAACACGCCCACCACCAGCAACAGCAGGATCATCGGTTCCCTGATCTCCTCCGCGGCAATCGCCCAGAAGCGCACTGGAGCCGGCGTGAAGAGGCGATTCGGACCGAAACGGATGAGGCGCGAGCTGGCTTCCTCGGGTGTGAGGCCGGGGCGGTCGTCAGAGTTCATGGGTTACTCGAGGCTCAAGCACGGCGAGCAGAGCCAAGCTCACTACCCACTTCCAAGGAAGCCTGCAGGACCGCGCAGCCTCTGCTCCAGGCCTGCGAGGCCAGCGTCGGGCTTCGATCGCGGGCAGTGCAACCGTCACGCCACGGTTCCGCCGCCTCTGACGCTTCGCTTGCGCTGATCGGTTCCCGGCAGCCCCGTCGGAAAGCGATCAGGGCCGGACCGAGAATCGTCCGGTCCACGGGGGCGGTTCCGCAGAACCGCTGGCACGCGCGGTGCTCCACCCCGCAGGCGAGTGGCACGTTCGCCCAGGAGAAACCGGACATGAACCGAATGCTGGTCGTGGTCTTTGACAACGAGGGGAAGGCATACGAGGGGAGGAACGCGCTCCTGCAGCTCAATGCCGAGGGAAGCGTCTTCCTCTACGCCTCTGCCGTGGTGGCCGGGACGGCCGACGGGTCATCGGCGGTGAGGCAGGAGGATGCCGGGCCGCTGGGCACGCTCGTCGGCACGTCCCTGGGGGCGCTGATCGGCCTGCTGGGCGGACCGGCGGGTGCGGGGATCGGAGCGCTGGGTGGCATGGCGGTGGGGATGATCGCGGACATCGATCAGACTCGCGTGGGGGGCGACTTCATCGACGACGTCCGGAAGACTCTCTCGCCGGGGAAGGCCGCGGTGGTGGCGGAGGTCGATGAGGACTGGACCACCCCGGTGGACACCCGGATGGAGAAGCTGGGCGGTACCGTCTTCCGGCGGTCGCTCTCCGAGGTACGAGACGTTGCCAACGACGAGGACGCCGCAGCGATCAAGGCGGACATCGCGCAACTCGAGGCGGAGAGCGCCGAGGCCAAGGCGGAGCGGAAGGCCAAGCTCCGGGACCGCATCAACCAGCTCGACTCCAAGCTCCAGGCCAGGCTGCAGAAAGCGAAGGAACGGCGGGACGCCGCGAAGCGCGCGGACCAGGTGAAGGTGGAGGCCCTCAAGGCGAAGGCCGCCTCAGCCCGGGCGAGGGCCCCTTGATCCCCAGACACGCTCCAACCAGGGGAAGGTCATGAGCACTGCATCCACACGGCAACCCACGATGCTCGACGAAGTGAAGCACCGCTCCGGTTGGGCCGTCTTCATGGGGCTGCTCACCATTGCGCTCGGAGTCGTTCTGCTGATCTACCCGCTCGCCACCGCCACCGCGGCGACGGTGCTCATCGGCGGGATGCTGACGCTGGTCGGCCTGGCGGAGATCGTCGTCGCACCCACCTCGCAGACACCCGGGACGTTCCTCCTCCGGCTGCTCATCGCGGTGCTCTACTGCTTCACCGGGCTCGTGCTCATCGTGAATCCGTTCAGCGACCCCGAGAGCCTGACCTTGTTCGTGGGATGGATGCTGATCGTGCGGGGGATTCTGGCGATGGTTGCGGCGTTCCGCATCCGGGGGGTGGACGGCTGGGGCTGGCTGATCGTGGACTCCATCGCCAACCTCGCCGCCGGCGGGCTGATCGTCGCGAAGTGGCCGTCGAGCACCACCTGGGCGGTGGGGACGCTCGTCGGCGCAGCGGTTCTGGTGACTGGCGTCTCCCGGACCGTCCTCGCGGTGCGCATCCGGCGCGGGGCGGGGGGAGGCGGCGCAGATGGCAAAGGGAGCGACCTGACCGCGGCGGCTCACGAAGGAGGGTGAGGCGGCCTATACCAAGGTACAATTTCTTCGAGGGATCTGCAGACGTGACCCTTGATCCGGGCTGCCGGACATCGGTGTGAGGTCGTGGGGCGTGGTGTGGCGAATCATCCGCGAATCGCAGTGGTGGACGACGACGAGTCGGTCCGGGAGGCGCTCAAGGGGCTCTTGAGGTCCGCCGGCTATGCAGTGGCGGTCTTCGCCTCGGCGGAGGCGTTCCTGACCTCCGGGCAGGTCGATGACCCGGCGTGCCTGGTCCTCGACGTGAGGATGCCGGGGATGAGCGGCGTCGATCTTCAGGACCGGTTGAGGGCTTCGCGAATCGCGGTCCCCGTGGTCTTCATGACCGCCCACGCCGATGCGAATGTCCGTGCGCGCGTGCTGGCGGCTGGTGCGGTCGACTTGCTCCAGAAGCCGTTCGGCGACCAGGCCCTCCTCGGCGCCATCGAGAAGGCGCTTGGCCGGCGGCCGTCTTCATGAGCCGACGCTCCGGGTCGTCCGCCGTGGCACGGCGCCCGACCGGAGCCTTCAGCCAGTGAGCGGTCCGTACTTCTTCAGTCGCTCGATCAACGAGCCGCGGCTGACGCCCAGGCGGCGAGCCGCTTCCGACTGGTTTCCACCCGCTGCGCTGAGGGTCTTGCCGATGATCTCGCGCTCCACCGATTGGATGTAGTCCCGGAGGTTCAGCGGCAGGCCGGGCGAGGGCGCAGGGTCGGCCGGGCCCGGTGGCGGCTCGCGGGGGAGCCAGCTCTCGTCCATCGAGATCTCCTCGGAGTCGCAGACGATCGCCCAGCGTTCGATGACGTTCTGCAGCTCCCGGACGTTGCCCGGCCAGGAGTATCTCTGGAGCAGCTCCATGGTCCTGGCGTCGACGCTGCGGATCTCGTGGCCCGATCTGAGGGCCAGCGTGCGAAGGAAGTGCTGCACCAGGAGAGGAATGTCCTCCTTGCGTTCCCGCAACGGCGGGACCCGGATGGGGAACACGTTGAGCCGGTAGAACAGGTCGCGGCGAAAGCTGCCGCTCGCGACGGATGCTTCCAGGTCCCGGTTGGTCGCGGCGATCACCCGGGTGTCCACGCGAATCGTCTGATTGCCACCGACCCGCTCGAGCTCGCGCTCCTGGAGGACCCGGAGGAGCGAGATTTGGGTCTCCACCGGGAGATCGCCGATCTCGTCGAGGAAGATCGTGCCTCCGTCCGCCAGCTCGAACCGGCCGACTCGCTGGTGGAGGGCTCCGGTGAAGGATCCCTTCTCGTGACCGAAGAGCTCCGAGGCGATCAGCGAGGGCTGGATCGCCCCGCAGTTGACGCTGACCAGCGGCCGCGCCGATCTGCTCGAGAGGTGATGGATCGACCGTGCGACCAGCTCCTTGCCGGTACCCGTCTCTCCCAGGAGGAGGACCGTGGAATCCGTGTGGGCCACCAGCTCGACCTGGGTGAGGATTGTTCTCAGGGCCGGACTGCGGCCGATCAGCTGTTCGGCCGGCGCGCGGGCGACCTTGTTCCGATTCTTGCTCCGGGTGCTGGAGGCACGTGCAACCGCCTGCTGGATCGCGGCGAGCAAGGCCTCGTCGTCGAACGGCTTGGTGAAGAACTCGAGGGCGCCGGACTTCATGGCCCGGACCGAGGTGGGAATGTCGCCGTACCCGGTGAGGAAGACGATGGGGACCTGGAGATCCGCGCGGGCGAGCTCCTCCTGAAGGTCCAGACCGCTGAGACCCGGCAGGTTGACGTCCAGGAGCAGGCAGCCCGGCAGCTCGGTCCGGGCCCTGGCGAGAAATGCCTGCGCCGAGGGGAACGTCTCCACCTGGAGGCCGGCAGAACGAATCAGGCTCGCCAGGGAGTCGCGCATCGCGCGATCGTCATCGACGACGCAAACAGATGCAGGCTTCTCGCTCATGGAATACCTCGATTTGGCTCCTGCTACGGAGCCTCGAGGTCGCGGGAGAGCCAAGCCCGCGACCGTCGCCGAATAGCATCCTCGCTTGGCGGCCGAGATCCATTACACCAAGGTATACGGGGCGGCTCGCTAGCGGTGCTTCTCCGGAGCCAGGCGCTCCGCCATGCGGACCAGATCGGCGAGGGAGCTCGCCCGCATCTTGTCCATGACCCTGCGCCGGTGGACCTTCACCGTGATCTCGCTCGTACCGAGCGAGGCCGCGACTTGCTTGTTGAGCATCCCCGAGACCACCAGGGCCATTACCTGGCGCTCGCGCGCGGTGAGCGAGTCGTACAGCGCACGCAATGCGTCCAGCTCGACCCGTTGCTGCCGCCCGGCGCGATCTCTTTCGAGCGCGCTGCGGATCGCATCCAGGAGCGCCTGCTCCTGGAAGGGCTTTTCGAGGAACTCCACGGCGCCTGCCTTCATCGCTCGAACCGAGGTCGGAACGTCGCCGTGCCCGGTGATGAAGACGATGGGGCTCTCCCGGTGGAGCTCGGCCATGCGGGACTGGAGGTCCAGGCCACTGAGCCCCGGGAGCTGCACGTCCAGCACCAGGCAGGAGGGAACGCTTGGAGGGGCGTGGGCCAGGAACTCCTGCGCCGTGGAGAACGCTCGAACCTCGAGGCCAGCGGACCGGAGGAGCCCCCGGATCGCCTCCCGCACCGAGAGATCGTCATCGATGACGAACACCAGCGCCTCAGGTTCGGACATCCAGATGGTCGTACTCCGAAGGGCGAGGGGCCGCCAGCCATCGCCGGTCCCGACAGCGCCTCTCGCACCGCGGGGCGCTTCGGGGGCGAGGGGGTCGCCGGGAATGGCCGGTGCTTCTGGCCTCCAGCTCAACCTCGCAGCGGGGGCGGTGTTCCTCGTTCCATGCGCCTGGCGTTCCTCCTCTGCCTCTCTCTTGCGGCCTGTGCGTCGACCCGGCCCGCTCCCGTCCCCCGCCCGGCGGGTCTCCCTCACTCCTCGATCGCCGCGGTGCTCGCCCATCGCGAGGAACTGGGGTTGACGCTCGACCAGGCGAACGCGCTGCAGCAACGCGACGACGCTCTGGAGCGAGAGGACGCCCCGCTGCTCGCGCGGACGGGTCAGGGCGGCGGATCCACTGCTCCTGGGGACGGTGGCCGGACTGCCTCGGACGCTTCCGGGTTCTCGGGTCGTGGAGGCCGGCACGGCCGGAGAGCCCAGTCCGGCACCACGTCGAAGAGCGAGGACCTGCTGGCCCGCCTCGATGACAACGACACCCGTGCATACCTTCAGGTGGAGCAAAGCATCCTGACCGAGGCCCAGCGCCCCCGGGCGCGGGAGATCGCCTCGCGGTTCCGGGAAGAGCTCTACGACCGTCAGCATCCAGCGCAGGCACCGACCGACGCCCCCACGGCCGGGAAGTGACCGGCGGCGAAGCCCCTACGGATGGCTGGTTCGGACCGGCTGTTTCGAACTCTAGGGAGCCCTCGGCTGGCGAACGTAGGTCAGCGTGAACTCGACCGGCCCGGGCAATTTCGAGCTCTTCATCACCCGTGTCACGAGCAGCGTGCTGGCATCGGGCTGCAGCACGAACTGCGTTGAACCGCTCCCATCGCCCGTCCTCCCCAGTTGCAGGAGCGCGCCCCCGACGAAGCGCTGGCTGCTGTCGCTCACGTCGCCATACTTGTCCTTCATCTTCACCTCCGTGCCATCGAGCGGTGAAGACTCCGTGGGGAAGCCGGGCGTCTCCACGCTCACGTTCCCCTTCCCGTCGAAGCCGATGGTGTAGCTCGGACGGATCTCCGAGCGCTTCATCAGCTCGCTCCGGGCGATGCCTCTGCCAATCATGCCTTCGGTGGCGCGGTCCACCGCGGCCTCGACGGCGGCGCGCTCTGCAGGGGTTCCGGCGTAGGTGTACGTTCCGGCATAGCGCTTCTCGTCGGGACCAAGCGTGGGCCGGACCGACGCTCCCATCGGGGAACTCGGCTCCAGGCTCGTCTCCTGGGGGTTCGAGGCGGGGCAGGCGGACGCGCTGATGGCGAATGCCGCCCAGGCCCAGGTCATCGATGTCTTCATCGGTAAACCCTCGCAGAAAGGCGAAGGGGGTCGGAAGACGGTGCTGGTGATGCACCCTGGTGATGATTACCCGCTAGAGGTCCAGCGGGCCGAAGTGCAGCGGCGTGTCCTTGTTGATCAGCCCGGGTCGACCCATCTGCGGCAGGAGGTTGGTGCTCGCGCCCACGGCGGTGGACAGCGTGCCCGTCGAGCCGAAGGTGGTGTCCGAGCCACCCAGCATGCGCAGCACCTGAGCATAGAGGTCGCCCAGCGAGTTGACCTGGCCCACCACGTGCCGCCCCTGCCCCTTGGGGAAGGCGCCCTTCATCCCCGCCAGCACCACCGGGTAGTTGTAGCAATAGTGCCCCGAGCCGTAGCCGAGGTCGCTCACCCAAACCACCAGGGTGTTGTCGAGCATCCTGCTTCCATCGCTCTCGCGAATGGCGGCCAGGCGCTGGATCAACTTGGTGAAGTACTTGGAATAGA
>DATKMD010000114.1:0-11891 GCA_035542075.1 Thermoanaerobaculaceae bacterium | reverse complement strand
GGGCTGGGCGCCGTGTTCGGAGCCCTGGGCGCCGCGGCGCGCACCGGAACGCGGGGGACGCTTCTGTTCATGGCAACGGGCCAGGGGATGCTCGGCGCGGGTCTGGTCGCGCTCGCGGTGACCAGGCACCTGGCGCCGGCGACGGCCTGGCTGGTGCTGGTGGGGCTGGGTGTGGCGATGCAGCTCTCCACGACCAACGGCTTCCTGCAGACCACCGCCCCGGACCACCTGCGCGGGCGGGCAGTCTCCCTGTACATCTGGCTCTTCTCCGGTCTCGCGCCGGTCGGCGGCCTGATGGCCGGATGGGCGGCCGAGCACGTGGGCGCTCCCTGGACGGCAGCCGGCGCCGGGGTGGCATGCGTGCTTTCCGCACTGTTCGTGGGACTCGGAATGCCGAAGTTGGGGCGGGCGTTGCGCGTGTCGTCTAGCGGGGCAGGCGGGAGGAAACTGTGAAGATCGAGATCACCTACTGCGTATCTTGAAACTACGAGCCCAGAGCCGCCGGTCTGGCGGCCGAGCTCAACCAGGGGTTCAATGTGGCCGCAAGGCTGGTCAAGGGCTCTGGCGGCATCTTCGACGTCGTGGTGGACGGAAAGAAGATCTTCTCCAAGCACGAAACCGGGCGTTTCCCCGAGCCCGGAGAGATCGTCGAGATGCTGCGCAAAAGGTCCGGCTGAGACGGACCACAGGGCTGCCGTCCGGCCGCCCCTCGGCTAGAATGGCCGAGTGGGGTCTGTGAAATCTCACAAGCCGCCTACGAGGGTGGGCCTGGCGATCAAGCTCTCCAGCGTGGAGGCGACGACCCTTGGCAAGGAAATCCTGCGCGAGCTCGCCCGTCGCGGCGTGGAGGGCGTGGCGGAAGCGGAATCGGCCTCCGCGCTCGGCGTCCCTGCCGGACCCGTACGGGCTGAGTTGGGCCGCCACGTGGATGCGGTCATCGTGCTCGGCGGTGACGGAACATTCCTGTCGGTGACCCGCGGGTGCCCGAGAGCCACACCCGTCGCCGGGGTCAACCTGGGGACGCTCGGTTTCCTGACGGAGCACAGCCGCGAACAGGCGTTCTCCCTGCTCGACGAGCTGCTGGCCGGAAAGGCGAGCATCGAGGAGAGGGACCGTCTACAGGTCGTCGTCGGTGAGGGCGCGGACCGTCAGGAGTTCCTGGTGCTCAACGACGTCGTGATCAACAAGGCCGCGCTGGCGCGCATCCTGACCATCAACGTGGAGGTCAACGGCGAGTTCCTCTCCCGGTACTACGCGGATGGTCTCATCATCGCCACCCCGACGGGCTCGACTGCCTACAACCTGTCCGCCGGCGGCCCGATTGTCCACCCGGGCCTGCCCGCGATGCTCATCACGCCAATCTGCTCGCACACGCTGCGGGACCGCCCGCTGGTTGTGCCCCTCGAGCGGCGGCTGCGCGTGTGGGTGGACAGCGGTAGCGAAGAGGTCTACCTGACCCTGGACGGGCAGCAAGGCATGCCTCTGCCGGCGGGCGCCAAGGTGGAGATCGGCGCCGCGACAGAGAAGCTCTCCCTCATCCGCGACCGCACTGCGAGCTTTTTCTCGATCCTGCATCGAAAGCTCAAGTGGGGCGAGCGGGAGGAGTGAGGTGTTCCGTCGCCGTCCACACCTGACCCGGACCACGATCGGGCTGCTGCTCGTTGTCGCCGGCTGGGTCATGCTCGTGGCGCTTGCGTTCGGGATTCTCGGGCTTCCGCGAACAAGGTCGTGGCTGGCGAGGCAGCTCTGCGAGCGTGCCGGGGCCGCGGCGGGACAACCTGTGCGCGTGGCGGACCTGCGCCTGTCGCCCGTGCCGCCGCGCCTGGTGCTCTCAGGGGTCGAGGTCGGCCCGGCCGGGGCGCCGATGCTGAAGGTGGCCCTCGCTGAGATCACGATTGGCGGCTTCAGGATCGCCGAGCGCGAGATCAGTGTTGACCAGCTGCGGCTCGTGGGCGTCCGCATCGACGTCGAGGCGCCTTCGGTTCCCGGGCAGTCCGCCGGTGGAGCGTGGGTCAGGGTGCTGGTGCGGCAGCTCGAGCTGCAGGACGTTCAGGTCACGAAGCTGACGCTTCCCGGTGGTCTCGTGCTCTCCGCCAGCGATGTCGAGGCGCGCTGGAACGGCTCGCGACGCCACCCGATCAGCTCGGCGGTCGCGCACGTCGGCTCGTTCACGCTCAAGGTCCCGGCCCTGCAGCCGGTCTCCGGGACCCTGATGGCGTGGGGGAGAAAGACCGAAAAGGGCTGGCAACTCGGGCGCCTTCGGGCCAGTGGCGACGCGTGGTCGGTGGAGGGCAGCGGAGAGCAGGGTGGGAGCGCCGCCCGTGGTCAGGGAACGGTCGAACTCGAGCTCGCCGCCCTCGACCACACCCTGGGAATCGGGGCCGGGCTCGAGGGCAGGGTGAAGGCGCGCTGGCAGGGGAGCATCGAGGGCAAGGAGTTCCGCGTCGATGCGGCGGTCTCGAGCCAGAAGGTCAAGGTAGCGACGCTGGAGTTCGAGAACCTGGGCGGCGAGGCCCACCTGTCGCGGGATGGCCTCGAGGCCACGGTCCTGCAGGCGATCTTCGCCGGGGGGAAGTTCGAGGGGTCCTATACCCTCGGGCGCTTCGGCGCTCCGTGGCCTCACCGGGTCGCGGCGCGCGGCCAGGGGGCGAGCCTTGCGGCGTTTCTGAGACAACTCGGGGCCGGAGACGCCGGACTGTCGGGGACGTGTTCGGTCAACGGCGACGTAGCCTGGAACGGCGGCGCTTTCAAGCAAGGCTTCGGGACCACGGTGGCCGACATCCAGGCGGGCAGCGGCGATGTTCCGGTGGCCGGGAAGGTGGTGGTGAGCCTCGAGGGCGACGGCGCGCTGGGCTTCAATGCCAAGGGCGCGACGCTCGCAGGCGCGCCTTTTTCGTGGGATGGGCGGCTTGCCCTCGGCACGTGGATTCCCGCGTGGAACGTTCGGGGCGAGGGGACGCCGATCCGATCGATCGCTCGCCTCCTCCGGGGGTGGGTCGGGACCGATGTCTTGCCGGCCGAGTTGAAGGGGGAGGTCGCGGCCGACATCAACTTGCGGGGACCTTTTCAGGACCTCGAGGTCGAGGGGACGGTGGCCGTCGCGCCCGTGTCATTCGGCCCGGTCGAGGCGGACGGGCTCGAGGGCACCTTCCAGGTCGGGCACGGTGTGCTCTCGGTGCCTTCCGGCGTGATCCACGTCGGGCGTGGCCGGGTGAGGTGCAACGGGGAGTTGCGTTTCGGCAAGGTGGCAGGTCTGCAACTGGCGCTGCAGGGCGATGAGGTGCCGCTCGTCCGGATGGTCGCCTGGGGAGGGGTGCACGCCCCGCTCGCCGGGCACGTGGGATTCACGGGGGCACTTTCCGGGACGATCGAGGCGCCGCAGGCGGACGCCACGCTGCAGCTCGCGGACGTCGCGGTGGCCGGGGTGGTCCTCGGGGCCGGCTCGGGAAACGTGCGCCTGGTGGACGGCGTGGTCACCGTGTCGCAGCTGGAGGTCGGGTCGTTCAGGGCGGACGCGAGGGTGGACCTCTCCAAGCGTGAGGCGGTCGTGGACGCACGGCTCTCCGGCTTCGGGCTCGACTCGATCGCACCGCCGCTCGCCCGCCTGGCCGGCGGCGCTCTCGACTGCACCCTTCACGGCGATTTCCCATTCGACAGCCCCGCGGGCCGACTGGAGGTGGCCAGCGCAGGAGGGGCGCACGGGTTCGTCGAGGTGGATGCGCAGGGGATGCGCGTAGGACTCTCCCGTCCGAAGGTCTGGAATCTGGCGGGGGACCTCCGTCGCACGGGCAACGAGTTCAGCGGCAAGCTGGAATTCGGCGTGCACTCGTTCCACGACCTCGGCAAGGACCTGGCCGGCACCGAGCTGCCGGTCGCGGGCCGGATGACGGGCGAGGCCGATGTGCACCTTCAGCCGCCGCGCCCGCCTCGGCTGGACGGCGTGGTTCGCGAGCTCCAGGTCGAGGTGGAGGGGGAGCAAGCCGCTCTGGAGAAACCGGCCCACTTCGTGATCGAAGGTGGATCCGTCCAGCTCGACGGGGCCACCCTGGTGGGAAAGCGGGCGAACCTCTTCGTGAGGGCAGCAAGGGCCTCCGACGGGACCCTCTCCGGCAACGTCGCGGGCGACCTCCCGGGCGAGCTGCTGGGTCTGGTCTGGAGAGAGGCGAAGCCCAAGGGGCACGTCGAGCTCCTGGGCGAGATCGCCGGTACCGATTCGGCCCCCAGGTTCGAGGGAATCGGCCGGGTCTCGGACGGCTCTCTGCGGTTGCCCGGCCTGCCCGAACCGGCGACGCGGATTTCGGGCGTGGTGGAGTTCGTCCCCGAGGTGATCACGCTCGACGGCATCAACTTCTCGTTGCTGGGCGGAAGCGGAGTCTGCGAGGGTCGGGTAATCCTGGTGCCGGATTTCGAGCTCGACCTGGCTGTTCACGAAAGCAACGTAGGCTGGCCGCTGACGACCGGCCTGAGGCCGATCCTCTCCGGGGACCTGCGACTCGTCGGACCCTTGAACGACCTCCTGCTTAGCGGCAAGCTCTCGCTGCAGCGGACCTTCTACCGGCGGCAGGTCGATCTGCAGAAGCTCGTCGTCGAGACGTTTCTGTCGCGCGAGCGTGCCCGTTCTGAAGAGGGTCCGCAGATGGCGCTCAACATCACGGTTGACGTCCCCGGTACGTTCGAGGTCGAGAGCCCACTCGCACGCCTCACGGCAAAGGGCTCGCTGCGAATCGTGGGGACGACCGCGCGTTTCGGAGTCCTTGGGCGCCTCGAGGCACTGCCGGGCGGGGAACTGGAGTTCTCCGGCACGCGCTACCAACTGGACCGCGGCGTCGTCACGTTTGCGAGCCCGGACCGTTTGGAGCCGCGTCTCGACGTTCTGGCGCGCACGACCGTGCAGTCGTACGACATCACCGTCGGGCTCGTCGGGACCCTGGATCGCATGACACCGACGTTCAGCAGCGTGCCGGCGCTGCCCGAGATGGACATCATCTCGCTGCTGTTCGTGGGCAGGCGCGAGAGCCAGGCAACCGCAACGCAGACCGGGGCCGCTGCGTCAACGTTCATCACGGGTGAGCTGGCGGGGGCGGTCACCAACCGCGCACGGACCCTGCTCGACGTGGACCAGCTCCAGGTCGACCCGTTCGCGACCACTCAGACCGGCAGCCCTACCGCCCGGCTCACCGTCTCGAAGCGGTTGAGTCGCGACTGGTTCTTCACCGTTTCGACGAACCTGACCTCAAACCGCGAGGAGATCTTGACCAGCCGGTGGCGGCTGGGACTGGGGATCTACCTCGAGGCGGCGCGGCAGGCCGACGGGTCGTACTCAATGGGAATCCAGTGGCAGCGCCGCTACTGACGGCGTTCGTCGCCGCTGCGTCGCTACGGTGGGGCACCGTTCCGGTCAGCAAGGTCGTGCTCGAGGCGCCCGGATATCCCAGGCCGTACCGCCTGGCGCGCGTGTTCGGCATCCCGGAAGGGAGCATGCTCTCGAGGTCGGAGATCCGCGCCGGGGTGCAGGCGCTGGTCGCCACCGGCACCGTCGAGGATGTTTCCGTCGAGGTCGAAGAAACTGAAGGCGGCGCCGTTCTCCACGTGCGGGTCCAGACCGTCACGCGGCTTCGCAAGGTGACAATCACGGGGTTGGCGTCATCCCAGGCGAAGCAGGTGCGTTCGGCGCTCGGTCTGACCGCCGGCGCACCGCTGTGGGTGCCGAAGTTCGAGGCAGCGGTTGAGCGGGCGAGGCAGGGGCTCGCCGACGCCGGCTACCCGCAGGCGCGGCTGAGTCCCGAGCTTCGTTTCGATCGTGAGATGGGCGATGTGGACGTGACGGTGCATGGTGAGCTGGGCACCCCGCTCACGCTGCTCCGGCTCGAGGCACAGGGCCTGCCACCAGGTGTCAAGGCGGGCGAGCTGTGGGAGATCTGCAAGCTCGCTGCGGGCCAGCGCCTCGTCGCAGGCAGGCTCGAGGGTGCAGGGCGACGGCTCGCGGCCCACCTGCGCCGCCAGGGCTTCTGGGAAGCGGAGGTGGCGACACCTTCCGTGAGGGAAGGCCCCGAGGGAGCGACCGTGCAGTTCGAGGTACGCACCGGGCCGCACTACGAGCTCGATCTGGAGGGCCTCAAGCGAACCAAGAGCCTGGAGCAGCAGGCGCTTCCGTTCCTGCGTGGCGACGAGACGTTCAACGAGGCGGGCCTGGATGTGGTCATCGAGCGGGTGCGGGTGTTCCTGCAGCAGGATGGGAGGCTCCTGGCAAAGGTCCAGGGCGAGCTTCGGCTGGCCGACGACGGAAGAGTCCTGAAGCTCAAGGTGGAACCCGGCCCCAAGACGCCCATCCAGGCCGTTCGGTTCCCCGGCCTGCACTCCCTGCCGGCGAGCGAGATGCGGCAGCACATCACGGTCCGGACCGGCCACTTCTGGCGCTGGGGCGGAGAACCGGTGAACGACGAGACACTCGATGCCGATTCTTCCTCGGTGCTGGCCGTGCTCCAAGGCGCGGGCTTTGCCGAGGCTCGGGTCCAGGCGGCCCGCATCGTCCCGAGTGGGGACGAGGTGGTGATCGAGTTTCCGGTCGACGAGGGTGCCCGGACCGTGGTGCGCTCGGTTGCAGCCGACGGTCTGCCGGCGGAGGTGAAGAGCCCGACCCTTGGTTTGACCGCGGGCGGCCCGTGGAGCCAGGGCGCCGAGGAGCAGGCGAGGGTCACGCTCGAGGCGGCGATGATGAACGCAGGCTACCCCGATGCGCGCGTGACCAACTCGCACGCCTGTGAGGAGCACTCCTGCGCGGTCTCATTCGTCGCCGATCCAGGCGAGCACGCGGTCGTGGGCAGGATCGTGGTGGCGGGTCTGGTCCGCACGAGCCCGCGGGTGATCGAGAAGGTGGCGGCGATCGCGCCGGGCGAGGTTGCAGGGCCGGACGTGCAACTGGCCGCGCAGCGACGACTCCTCGCGCTTGGAATCTTCCAAGGCGTGAGCATCGACCCGATTCCCGACCAGGAGAGCGGGAGCCGCCGTGGCCTCGTCATCGCCGTCACCGAAGGCCCAACCGGGGCCTACGCGTTCGGGCTCGGCTACGACACGGAGCAGAAGGAGCAGGTGTCGTTCTCATGGTCCGAGCTCAACCTGTTCGGGACCGGTCGCAGCCTGACCTTCGACAGCCGGATCTCACGTTTGGAGAACCGTTTCCAGCTCACCTACTTCGAGCCGCAGAACCTGGGCCTGCTGGGCTTCCCCACTTCGGTCTCGATCTACCAGACGCAACAGACATTCACTTCCTATGACGTATTCCAGCGCGGTTTGCAGGCCACGTTCGGGGACCAGAGGAAGCGCCCCTGGCGGTGGCTGCTCCGTTTCGACTACCAGAATGTCGAGAACAACGCGCCGCCCGAGGTGCTCTCCGATCTGGAACGGAGCCAGCAGAACCTGCGCATCGCGTCGCTGACGCCGAGCCTCACGTGGGACACCCGCAACGACATCCTGATACCCAGCGCCGGTTCGTACGCCTCGGTCGAGTGGAAACACGCGTTCAAACTTCTTCAGGCCGACGCGGAGTTTGACCTCGTGAACCTGTCGTTCTCGTCGTACCTGCCGGTCGCGGGCGGGGTCTTCGCGTTCGCCGTGCGGGGCGGGGGAATCTGGCCCCGTCACCTCAACCCGGACGAGCCGGACAACCTCCAGGTGCCCATCAACGTGCGCTTCTTCGCCGGCGGCCGCGCGACGCACCGCGCCTTCCCGATCGACCTGCTGGGCATCCCCGACGAGACCCTGGGTTGCGCCACGCAGTCCGACGGCACGTGCAAGGAACCCGTGGACCTCGTGCCGGTCGGAGGTGCGGGCCAGCTGATCAGCAACTTCGAGTGGCGGATTCCCATCGTCAGCGTGGTCTGGGGAACCGTCTTCGTCGACGGGGGCAACATCTGGCCGGCGTTCCGCGCCATTCGAGTCGATCAGATGCGCTGGGGCGGCGGGATCGGCCTGCGGGCCGATACACCGGTGGGGCCGATCCGTCTCGAGTACGGCTGGAAGTTCAGCCCGGAGACGTACCTGATCAACGGGTCAACCTTCAGGGAGTCCCCTGGGGAGTTGTTCTTCTCTTTCGGCAACGCCTTCTAGAGGCCGACGCCCTCGAGGCCACTCATCAACAACGACGGGCAGTCCTCACGTCAATGGGGCAGGGCAGGCCTCGTTCCCTGCTGCACAGCGGGTGTATGATGAGGCGCTCCGCTGGCCGACCAGGGGAGCGGAAATGAGGAGAACGTCATGCGGCGGACCATTGGCCCCCTCGCGCTTGCTGGCTGGCTGGCGGCGGCATTTGCAGGTGCGCAGCTTTCCCAGAGGTTCGTTGAGTGGCCGACCGGACCGGCGGGCTTCCTTCTCACGGATGCCGAGCGCAAGGCGTACGCTCAGGTCAAGACGGACGCCGAGGCCCAGACGTTCATCGACTTGTTCTGGGCGAGGCGTGATCCCGACCTGAACACCGTTCAGAACGAGTTCAAGGCAGACTTCGATGCTCGGGTCGCCGGTGCAGACAGGCAGCTCTCGACCGAAAACCTCAAGGGGAGTATGTCCGACCGGGGGAAGGTCCTCATTCTGATGGGTGTGCCCCCGGTCCCCGTCGAGAACCTTCCGCCGAGCACCGCCGAGGAGGAAGGCGGCCAACCGGGGCTCCTCGAGCGCGGTGCCACTCAGGTCTGGATTTACACCAAGGACGGCAAGCCGCCCAAGAAGAAGAGCGATGAGATCCGCTTCTACTTCACCGAAAGCCGGGTGGGTGCGGGCGACTTCGTCTTGGGCCGAAGCGATCGCCGCAATGCACAGGCGCTGAAGCTTCTCGCCGCAAAGCCTGAGCAGTTGATCGTCAACCCCAAGCTCACCGAGGTTCCCCGCATCGGGCTCCTTCCCGGCACCAAGGCCGCGACCCCGGCGCAGGAGGCCGTCTTCGACCTCCAGCCGCGCCCGTGGCCGGAAGGAGCAGCCGTCCTCGTCACCTCGGGTGTGCAGAGCGAGACGATCCATCCGGTTTGGATCTGGATCCAGCTTCCGGATTCGGTTCCCCCCGCGACCCAGGCCGTGGGGCGCGTCCGCAAGGCGGAGGGCGGGGAGACGATCGGAAGCTTTGCAGCTCCCGTGCTGGCAATCGGCGCCGCCGGCGGGCGGGCGTACGAGTTCTCGCTCCCGGTCGAGGCAGGTAACTGGAAGGTTGACGTCGCGCTGCTGAACGATAGCGGACCTGTTGCAGTCAGGACCGTGGACGCGACGAACGACCCGGCGCCCGCAGAAGGCCCCTACATCTCGCCTCTCTACTGGGGCGCGGATTTCCGGCAGGCGGCCCAGGCGCGGCTTGGGGACGCCTTCCACCTCGGGTCGCTTCAGTTCATCCCGCGGGTCAGCAACGAGTACAAGGCCGACGAGAACATCACCTACGGCGCGTACGTGGTGCGCCCGAGCCTGGACGACAAGCAGCAGCCCCAGATCGAGCTGCAGATCAGCCTGTACGCCGGCGGGAAGATGCAGGACCAGCAGCCTTATTTTGCCATCACCGGCGCGAAGGTGCTCGGCGATTTCTGGGTGTTCGGTCAGGTGCTGCCGCTATCAGGTTTCCGCCGCGGCGTCGAGTTCGAGCTCGAAGTCAGCCTGCGCGAGGCAAAGAGCGGGGTCACGCGGACGCAGAAGATCCCGTTCACGGTGATCAAGGAAGCGCCGGGGACCCCCGCCGCGAGCCCGAGCGCCGTGCCCAAGGAGTAGGGGAGTTGGCACCCGTGGGACAGAGCGTTTTCTCGAGCGTCGATGAGGCCGCGGCCGAGTTCCGCCGCGGCCGATTCGTCCTCATCGTGGACGACGAGGACCGCGAGAACGAGGGTGACCTGGCCATCGCAGCCGACAAGGTGACCCCCGACGCGATCAACTTCCTCGCGACCAACGCGCGCGGACTGATCTGCGTGGCGCTCACGGAGCAGCGCTGCGACGAGCTGCAGCTGCCCCCGATGGTGGAGCACAACACCTCCCCGCACCACACCGCTTTTTGCGTTTCCGTGGAGGCACGCAACCGCGTCACGACGGGCATCTCTGCCGCCGATCGGGCGGCTACCGTGCAGGCGCTCATCGACCCCCGCACCCGGCCAGACGACCTCCTGCGCCCGGGGCACACGTTCCCGCTGCGGGCGCGCAACGGTGGCGTTCTGAAGCGTGCCGGCCACACCGAGGCCTCCGTGGACCTCGCGACACTTTCCGGGCTCTCTCCGGCGGCCGTGATCTGCGAGGTGATGGACACTGACGGCTCGATGGCGCGCCTCCCGCGCCTTCTCGAGATCGCCCGGGAGCACGGGATCCCCGTCATCACGGTCCGCGACCTCATCGCGCACCGCATGCGCCACGAGCGGATCGTGGAGCGCATGGCGGCGCCCTCGCTGCCCACGCGCTACGGGGATTTTCATGTCCACGCCTACCGGGCCCCGGCGACCGGCGAGGAGCACATCGCGCTCGTCATGGGTGAGATCACGCCCGAGGAGCCGGTGCTGGTGCGGGTTCACTCGCAGTGCTTGACGGGGGACGTATTCGCCTCGGCGCGCTGCGACTGCGGGGCCCAGCTCGAGACCGCGCTGGAGCGCATCGCGGCCGAGAAGAAAGGCGTGCTGCTGTACCTCCTCCAGGAGGGCCGCGGGATCGGTCTCGTGAACAAGCTGCGCGCGTACGAACTCCAGGACGCCGGCGCCGACACGGTCGAGGCCAACCAGAAGCTTGGTTTCCCACCCGACCAGCGCGATTACGGGGTCGGGGCGCAAATCCTGCGGGACCTCGGTGTGCAGCGCATGAGGTTGATGACCAACAACCCTTCCAAGTACGTCGCGCTCGCCGGATACGGGCTGGAGATCGTGGAGCGGATCCCGCTCGAGGTCCCGCCAACCGAGCACACGCGCAAGTACCTCGAGGCCAAAAAGCACAAGATGGGTCATCTGCTCCGCATGGTGTAGAGAAGCAGTGCAAAGGGCAAAGTGAAGAGTGAACAGTGAACGACCGTGAGAAGGGTGGCGCGCGCGAGGGGATCGCCGAGCGGACGGTAGGTTTCGCGCTGCGGATCGTTCGGCTCTACCGCGAGCTGGAGCCGGACGGGGCAGGCCGCGTCCTTGGACGACAGCTACTGCGCTGCGGCACCTCGGTCGGCGCCAACGTCCATGAGGCGCAGGCCGCGCAAAGCAAAGCCGACTTCATCGCGAAGATGTCGGTGGCCCACAAGGAGGCCCAGGAGACGGCGTACTGGCTCCGTCTCGCCAGGGAGTCCGGCCTCGTGGCGGCTTCTCGTCTCGCTCCTCTCGAGGACGAGACGCAGCAGGTCGCGCGCGTGCTCGCCGCGATCCTGCTCTCGGCGAAGGGACGCCGAGCACGAAGCTCGGCCGGGCGCTGAACCCCCCACGCCTCGCTGTCGTCTCCTTCGTTGTCCACTCTGCACTCTCAACTCTGCACTCTTCACTTTGTCGGCCGGATTGCGATGGTGCAGCGGGCGACGCACACCAACTCGCCCTTCTCGTCGTTGATTTCGATCCCATAGACGTGCGTCGTGCGTCCCCGAAAGAGCGGGCGGGCCGTCGCGAGCAGCGATCCGCTCCGCTTGGGACGAAGGTGGGTGGCGTTGAGGTCGACGCCCGCGACGATGTGGGTGCGGAGGTTCACGCTCATGGCCGCGGCGAGCGAGGCCGCCGACTCGGCAAGCAGCGCCGAGACTCCGCCGTGCAGCATCCCGAGGTGCTGGAGGTGACGGTGGTCCACGTCCATCGACACCTGCATGGCGTCCGGGTCGTAGCTGACCACCCGGATCCCAAGAGGCTCGAACACCGTACGGGGGTTCCTGCTCTCCACGATCTCGATGAACTCGTTGCGCTCCACGGCTGCCTCCACAGGTG
>DATKMD010000113.1:0-4509 GCA_035542075.1 Thermoanaerobaculaceae bacterium | reverse complement strand
CCATGACTGGTTCCTCGTGCTCGAAGGACGTGTGCGACTCTGGCTCGGCGAACGACAGATCGACGTCGACGCGGGCGAGGCGGCGGAGTTCGCAACCATGGTCCCACACGCCTTCACGGCCGTGAACGGTCCGGCCGAGCTGCTCCTGGTCTTCGACCGCGAGGGGCAACGCGCCCACGTCCATCAATGAACGCTCAGCCCTCTAAGCTAAGTCTAAGCGCTCAAACGACGCGAGCGGCACGCTAGAGGCCGCGCTCGCGTTGCCCAGCCGCCGACCCGGATACTGCGCCCGGGCGGGCAGCGGAACACGCTCTACGGCTACCGCCACCTTTCCCATAGCTCCGGGGAAAGCAAGCTGCGCGCCGCAGCTGACAACCGAGCACGCTCACTCAGGCCCGTCGGACGGCGGGCCCGTTTTTGCGTGCTCGGACGGGTCGTCGGGCGGACGGGGATTCACAAGCCAGCCTCCGATGGAACCAGCAGCCCCCGCGGTCTTGCTTTCGCCCCTCGACGGGCATCTTGAGAAGTCTCGCTAGCGTGCCCCTTTGCGCGGCAGGTGCGTCTCCCGGGAGTCGGTGCGACGGGTCTCCGCTTCGACGGCGGCCGCGGTACGCGAGATCCGCGCCATGCGGGGGAGCCAGCATCTCCCTCCGAGATGCCCGCGGCCCACGCAGAGCAGGTGTCGGGCGACTGCGATCGTGCCAACGGACGACGCCGATACGAGCCACGCCACGCGGCTGCGGAAGCCGCTAGACCGAAGTTTTTGAGGGTTTGAGGCCCGATCGCCCGTGTCTACGGGGATCGGGCTTCTTTTTGGCGGTGTGGTGTAGCCAAAGTCATGTCTTGATTCCATCCGGTGAGGCGGCTATTCTGTTGGCATGCCTCGGCGTGGTGGTCAAGCTCACGTAGCCACAATCAAGACGAAGGGGAAGGGCGGCACGGTCTACACCTCGTATCTGTTGCGCCGCTCGTACCGAGAGGACGGGAAGGTCAAGCACGAGAACCTCGGGAACCTCTCACACCTGCCGCTCGATGTGATCGACGCGATCCGCGCGATGCTTGCGGGCCGTCGGCTGGTCGACCTCGACGAGAGCTTCGAGATCGAGCGCTCGTCGCCGCATGGTCATGTCGCCGCGGTGCTCGGGGTGTTGCGCTCGCTGGACGTGGAGCGGCTGCTCGCCCGGGAGCGTTGCCGGGAGCGGGACCTGTGTGTCGCAATGATCTGCCAGCTGGTGATCGGCCCGTGCTCGAAGCTGTCGATGACCCGCCGGTTCTCACAGACCACGCTCGTCGACGAGCTCGAGCTGGGCGAGGTGACCGAGCCGGAACTGCTGGGCGCGATGGACTGGCTGCTCGATCGCCAGGACCGGGTCGAGAAAACGCTCGCGCGCCGGCACCTCACGGATGGTGGGTTCGTGCTCTACGACCTGTCCTCCAGCTATGTGGAGGGGCGCTGTTGCGAGCTGGCGGCGCTGGGGCACAGCCGGGACGGCAAGCCGGGCACGCTGCAGGTCAACTGGGGGCTGGTGTGCTCGCCGGAGGGGCGGCCTGTCGCGGTGCAGGTGCACCCCGGCAACACCGCGGACCCGACCACCGTCCCGGGCGTGCTGGACACGATCAAGCAGAAGTTCGGGATCGACCGGGTGATCCTGGTCGGCGACCGCGCGATGATCACCGACGCGCACGCCCAGGCGATCAAGGAGCTGGGCGCCGGGTTCGTCTCAGCGCTGAAGAGCGCGCAGATCCGCAAGCTCATCGACGGCGGCGAGCTGCAGCTCTCGCTGTTCGACGAGACGAACCTCGCCGAGATCAGCTCCCCGGAGTTCCCGGGCGAGCGCCTCGTGGTGTGCCGCAACCCCCAGCTTCAGGCCGAGCGTGCCCGCAAACGCGAGGACCTCCTGGCCGCGACCGAGCGCGAACTGGACAAGGTTCGCCAGATGGTCTCAGGGCCCCGCGGGTCGCTCAGGCACGCCGACGCCGGCAAGATCGGGCAGCGCGCGGGGCGCACCGTCAACAAGTACAAGCTCGCCAAGCACTTCGACCTGCAGATCGCCGACGGCTCGTTCTCCTATCAGCGCAAGACCGACCAGATCGCCGCGGAGGCCGCGCTCGACGGGATCTACGTCATCCGCACCACCTGCCCCACCAGCGAGCTCACCACCCAAGCCGTCGTGCGCGTCTACAAGCAGCTGAAGATGGCCGAGCGCGCGTACCGCACGATCAAGAACGCGCTCGATGTCCGGCCGATCCGCCACCACCTCCAAGACCGAGTCCAGGCGCACTTCTTCCTGTTCCTGCTCGCGTACCACCTCCTGTTCGAACTCCAGCACCGGCTCGCGCCGATGCTCCACACCGACGACACCCCGCTCGCCCCCGCAGACCCGGTCGCGCCCGCCCGCCGCTCCCCCGCCGCCAACAAGAAAGCCTCAAGCCACCGCACCCCCGACGGCCTGCCGACCTACGACCTCACCGACCTGATCGCCGAGCTCGGCACCGTCTGCCGCAACCACCTCCGCATCACAGACCGCGAGCACACCTTCCCCCGCCTCACCAACACCAACCCGACCCAAGCCAAAGCGCTCGCGCTGCTCGACATCAAACTCGCCGCGTAGCCAAAACCACACCAACCCGAAACGCCGAATCCCGCGCCACCACGCGGGATTCGTCATCTCAACCTCAAAAACTTCCGTTTAGATGCAGTTCGGCCCGTACCCGAAGCCGAGATACTGCAGATACGCGACGGCCTGGCCGGTGCTGATCGTCCCGGCGGGGTTCGGGAACGAGTACCCGGCCGCCGAGTTGTTGGCCATTTGCGCCAGCGTCGGGAACGCGGGGGGCGAGGCCTGGTTCTGCAGGGCTGTCCAATAACTGCTGGCGCTGACGCCGGTCTTGTTGTTGGGCGCCACGAGCGCACCCTGGGTCGCCAGCGCGATCTGCCCGGTCGCCGGGTCGAAGACCGCACGCGTCCCCTCGGGACTGAGCAGTACCGCGGTGTAGCCGCCGGTCGTCGTCACCGGTGTGAGGACGAACGCGTGTTTCAAGTTGCCTGAGTGGATCGCGTCGGCGAGCGCGGTGACGATGCTCCCGAAGTACGTTGGCAGGCTCCCGGCGAGGCCCGCGTTTTGCGGCTCGTTCAGCCAGTCGTGCAGCGCGGCGGTCGGGTCGCCGCCGCTGGGCAGCGCGTTGATCATGACGTCCGCGTCCGCGCTCGCATCGCTCACGTCCTGCGTGATCAGCTTGCCCGCGTTGTCCCGCGCCCAGACGCTAATCGGGAACTTCCCCGGGACCGTCCCGGTGTAGACCCGGAAGGTCGCCTCGCCGGCGGAGTTGGTGGTGACGTCGACAGCCTCCGTATTCGGGTTGGCCACGTACGGAGCGGGCCAAACACGCCCGCCAACGGCGGTCCCGGTCAGCGAGCAGATCGTCGCCGGCACGGACATCCTCCACGCCGACTGGAGCACGCTGCCGCCGCCGTAGGGCCGCAGCGAGAAGACCAGGCCCGGGTCGGGCGCGCCCTTATCGGTGGCCGTCACCGTCACGTCGACAGACGAGAGGCCGTCGGCCGGGACGGATGGCGCGCTCAGCTTCAGTTCGAGTTTCAGCGTCGATTTGAACGTGAAGTCCGCCTGCTTGGTGTCGTCCGGACCCACGCTGACCTTGCGGAAGGCGGGCTTGGGCATCGTGGACCTCAGGCCCTTGAAGTACGACTTCGGGGCGGTGGCGTGACCGTGTAGGTGCCGGGACGCGGCACCTCGTCGTGGTAGTAGCCGGTGGCCGAGGTCGTGACCGTGTGGACGTAGCCACGCGGACCCGTGATCCGGACCTTCGCCCCCGGAATGCCGGTGAGATCCTCGACGGCCTTCCTGACGTTCTCCTCCCGAACGTTCCCCTCGATCACGCTGCCCTTGCCGAGCACCGCATAGAAGTCACCCGCCGGGTAGGTCCCGCCGCTCGCATAGACGCTCAGCGCCGGACCGTTCACCCACCCGTTCGTCGGAGCGTTGGCCTTCCAAGTGCAAGTCGTGCTGCCCTTCGTGATCTGGAACGCCTTGTCAGTGCGCCACTTCGCAGCAGAGTTGTTCGCGCGAAGCGGACCGTGGCAGTGCAGCAGCTTCAGGCCCGGGCCGAAACGCAACACGAAAACGGCGCCGATCGACGGGAACTCACCACCGCCCTGCCCGCCGATCTCCCACCTGTAGACGCCGCTGACGACCTGTCCCACATGCACGATGTGGCTACCAATGTTGAATGTGTCCGTCCCGGAGACGGCCGCGTTGAAGCACAGCGGGATCGAAAGGCCATTGCAGGGCACCGGCGTCGGCCCAAGCGGGTCAGCAGCCATCGCCGGGGCGGCCGACACGCCGAGAACGGCGGCCAGAAGCGAGGCTACGCCACCGAGTGGACCACGCTTAGAACCCATTACCCCCGGCCCCTTTCCGAGCGAACGTCCTTTCGCGACATCGTACCTCTACAGCGGCGGGCGTGTCGGATTCCGTGTTCATCAACAGC
>DATKMD010000112.1:0-21468 GCA_035542075.1 Thermoanaerobaculaceae bacterium | reverse complement strand
GCCAGGATTCGCAACGGGCGCCGCGTGGACGCGCTCCGGTCTACTGGATCTCCGCCAGCGTCTTCCTGGCCTCGTCCTTCCCGGGGAAATGGCCCGGGGAGTTGACGGCGACCGTGAGGGCCTTGCGGGCCCCGCTCGTGTCGCCCACCTTGAGCGATGCCAGACCGAGGTGATACTGGACGGCCGGCGAGTTGGGAAGCTTCGCGGCGCTTTCTCGCAGCAGATCGGCGGCACGCTGGTACACGCCGCGCTTGTAGAGGATCCAGCCCAGGGTGTCCGAGACGTGCGGATCGTCGGGCGCGATCTCCTTGGCGCGCTGGGCCAGCTCGAGGGCTTTCTCCTTGTCGCCGCCATGCTCCGAGTAGAGCGCGGCCAGGTTGTTCGCTGCCGGAGCGAAGCGCGGATTGAGCGCCAGGACCTTCTCGTAGGCCTGCTGCGCCTTTTTGGTATCGCCCGTCGCCTCGTAGAGGAGCCCCAGCTGCATCTGTGCCGGAATGCTCTGCGGGCTCACCTTGAGCGCCTCGTTCAGCTTCGCCAGCGCCTGATCGCTGCGCTGGGCGGCCATGTAGATCTGCGCGAGCCTGACGTAGGCGTCGACCAGCGTGGGGTCGAGCTCGATCGCCTTGAGCAACGCGGTCTCGGCGGCGGCCGGATCGCGGCGGTCCATGTACGCGGTGCCGAGGAGCCATTGCAGGCCCCCGGACCTGGGCGCCAGCGCGATCTGCTTCTTGAGGCGGTCGATGGCGGCGTCAGGCTGCCGCTCGGCGAACGCCATGCTGACGAGCTGGGTCATCGGCTCCAGGTACCCGGGGGCCATGGCGAGCGCCCCCTCGAACTCCCTCTTGGCCTCCGCGGCCTTGCCCTGCGCCCTGAGCCCGACACCGACCAGGTAGGGGCCGCGAGGATCCTTGGGCGTCTGCTCCGCGAGCCTGCGGAAGATCGCGGTCGCCTTGACGGGATCCTTCTTGGCCAGATAGGCGGAGCCGAGGAGGAAGTTGGCCTCGAAGCCGCTCCCGGAGCGGCGTGCGAGGAAGGCTTCGAGGTCGTCGATGGCAGGCTGCACGGCTCCTGACTGGATGTTCAGCTGGGCCAGCAGGATGACGGCCTCGGTGAAGTTGGGCGCGAGCGAGGTCGCCTCCTTCAGCTCCGTCTTGGCCTGCTGCACGTTGCCGGACTGGAGTTGCGCCAGCGCGAGCTGGAAGTGCGCGGGCGCGTGCTGGGGCTCGAGCTTGAGCACCTTCTGGAACTCCTTGATCGCCTCGGCCGGCTCGCCCTTGGCCAGGCGCACGCGGCCGAGCAGGAACTGCCCTTCCAGGTCCGACGGGCTCTTCTTGAGCAACCCCTGGAGCGCCTTGAGGCTTGCATCGTAGTTGCGCTGCTCGAGCTCGAGGAGGGCCAGGCGCCGCCAGGCCGGGAGGAAGTCCGGTGCTTTCTGAGTCGCGTCGAGCAGGATGCGCCTGGCCTCCTCGGGCTGGCGTGCGGAGAGGTAGAACTCGGCCACCCTGAGCCGCGCCGGCGACCCCGCGGGGGCCAGCTCGGCGGCGATCTTGAACTCTCGTTCCGCCTGCGCGACGTCCCGCCTCGCCAGGTAGAAGCTCGCCAGGAAGGAGTGCGCCTCGACCGACTTGGGCTCCCGCGCCACGGCCTCCTGCAGAGCGCGCTCGGCGCGCGGCACCTCCTGCTTGCGGAGATAGAGCGAGGCGAGCGCCAGGTGGAACTTCGCCCGGCCCTCGAGCCTGCTCCGGGCCTCTTCCAGGCGGCGGAGCGTGGCGTCGATCTCCTCGGGGCTGGTGGACAGATCGGCGAGCAGCGCGAGGCCGTCGAGATTCGTCGGCTCCTTGCCGAGCACGAAGGCGACCTCCTCGCGGGCCTCGTTGCGCTTGCCCGCGAGGAGATAGAGCCCTCCGAGCTTGACACGAACCTGGATGTCGTCGGGCGTCAGCTCCTGCGCCTTCAGGAGGTAGCGAATGGCCTGGCCGGGTTCGCCCAGCTGGTAGTGGGCGATGCCCAGCTGGCGCATGGCCCGGGGATTGGCCGGATCGAGGCGAAGGACGTTGCGGTACTCGAGCACGGCCTCGCGATACTGCTCCTTGGCCGCGTACTTGTCTCCGCGCTCGAGATAGCGGGCCTTCTGCGCTTCGGGCGACCGGGAGCATCCGGCAGCGAGGACCAGGGCCAGGGCCAGAAGCATCGTCCATCCGCGGGATCTGCGACACATCGGATGCGCGCTCCTCAATTGGGCAGGTAGTCGCCCAGGATCGGGTACAGCGCCTGCACGTACCGGACGAGCCGGTCCGTTGCCTCCGCCACGCTGCCGTATACCGGGGTCGTGACGCGCACGAGGGCGCCGTCCGTCCGACGTCTCGTGAGGGAGCTCTTCATCATGGCCAGGCGCGCGTCCATTTCCCTGGCGATGGCGTGACCCTGGCTCTGATACCAGTAGAGTACGACCTGCCGGTCGCTGTCCTTCTGGATCAGGAACCGGTTGACCGTGATCGGTCCCCCGGGGAGCGGGATCGTCAGCATGGAGGCCTCGAGGGGCTCCCAGCCTGCTCCGGGGAGGCAGTTCTTCGGGGAATGGGGCTGGGCGCCCTTGCGCTGGCTGTTCCAGTAGGCAATGAAGAGGAGAACGCTCTTGCCCGATGGCTCCTGGTCACGTCGCATCACGTAGTCGGTGGCCTTGAGGACGTTGAGCGTGTCCAGCTCGAGCAGGGCGCCCTCGCGAGCCTGCCAGCTCCCGATCGAGGACGGGAACGAGTCGAGGCTCTTCCGTATCGGCACGGCTTCCCCCGCGGAGCGCAGGTGCAGCAGGAGCAGGGCGACCAGGAGGATTCCGCACGACAGCCCTGCGCGCGCCGACATCGCCTTCATGGCGTCGCGACCCGCCAGCGCGAGAGCAGGAGCCTGAGCGCGCTGTGCACGCCCAGCAGACAGGCGAAGGCAACGACGAAGACGAGCCAGCTCGAGAAGGTATGGAAGAATCCCTGCGCGTACTCGGCGCCGAACCACTGACCGATGAGCCCGGTCAGCACGACCCGGACGGAATTCGCGAGGATGGTGATCGGCACCACTGCCACGACGAACACGGCCCGGCTCCAGAGGCCCGGAAGGCTCAGAGCGGCCCAGGCCACGGCCACCGAGAGCACCGAGATGAGGGACCGCACGCCGCTGCAGGCTTCCGCGACGCCGAGACTCTGTCGGGTCAGGTGGATCACGTTGCCGTCGAGGAGCACGGGCACACCGATCACATCGAGGGTCCACGCCGCATTGCGGGCCGCCAGCGTCTGCAGCGGCGCCGCCACCGCGTAGAGCACGATGGCCGGCAAGGGCACCATGAAGAAGAGGAAGAGGAGCGGGAAGCTGACCGCGCGGAACCACTCCCACCCGAGGTGGAAGAGGATCAGTCCCGCGATGACCACGACGAGCGAGCTCCGCATCAGGAAGTTCTCGGCCGCGAGATCGCCGACGAGCAGCACGGCCACGCCCGCGAGGAGCAGGGGCAGCCCCAGCCACGTTCCCTCGACCGTCAGCGCTGCCAGCTTCGCCCGCCGCTGCCATACGAGGTATGCGCTGAAGAGCGGCACCATGAAGCCGTGCGTGTAGTTGGGATCGTCCCACCACTGCCAGGCGAGGTCGCGGAGGATGCCGGCGTAGAGCGCGATCAGGAGCCCGAGCGTGAGGAGGAGCGGGAAGCCTGTTGGGAGGCCCTGGCCCACGCGCGGGCTCGGCGCGACCGCATCGTGACCCGCGCGCATCAGCGGGCTGTGGCCTTGCGGTCGGGCGCGTAGAGCCCCGGCCCGCACGGAGGCGCGGCGGCGTCGGCTGGTCCCGGCATTGGTTTCGATCGCGGCATCGATGCGTCCACAGGAGAGGACTTCATCGTAGCAGAGGTCTACAGAGACGGGAAACCGTAGACATCGAGGACCTCCCGGACGTAACGCCGCAAGTCGAACTCGGCCTCGACCCTCGCCCGTCCGGCAGCCCCCAGCCGCTCGCGAAGGTCCGGGCTGCGGATGAGCCGGATCAACGCCGCCGCCAGGGCGCGTGAGTCGCCCCGGTTGACGAGAAGCGCCGTGCCCGTCTCACCCATGACCTCCGGGATGGCCCCGGCCCTGGTTCCCACGACGGGCTTCCCGTGGGCCATGGCTTCCGCGATGGTCCAGCCGAAGCCCTCTTCCCAGCGCGATACCTGGCAGACGATGTCGGCCGCCGTGTAGAGGCCTTCGGCAAGCGGGTCGGCCACGGATCCGGTCCACGTCACGTGGTCCTCGATCCCGAAGTCCCTGGCGCTGCGCATGTACTCGTCCCGGAAAGGCCCTTCCCCCGCGAAGACGAAGTGAGCCTGGGGGTGGTCGTTCAGAACCAGGCGCGCGGCGTGCAGGAGATCGACGATGCCCTTCTCGGGGATGATCCACGATACCTGCAGCACCACGATCCGGTCCTCGGGGATCCCGTGGCGGCCCCGAAAGGCACGGCCACGCTCGGGTGAGGGAGCGACGCGCGAGAGATCCACGGCATTGTAGATGCGCACCGCCCGTTCCTCCGGCACGAGGCCGGCCTGGACGAGGCAGCGCCGGTTGTAGTCGCTGATGCAGATGACCCGCGTGAGGGGGTGGTTCACGGCCCGCACCGCGGTCCGCCTCCACCACGGCGCGCGCCTGATGACGTGTCCCTCGGGCCTCGAGCTGTGGTCTGTGAAGACGATCCGCTTCACGCCGTGCCGGCGCGCCAGCCAGGGATAGATGCTGAGGAACCCGGTGTAGTGGAGGTGCAGGATCGCGGGGTGATGGCGGCGGAGGAGCCGGTCCACCGTCCTCGCCGCCTCCCACCGGAAACGCCAGATATCCGGCGCTGTCTCGAGGACGACATTGGGGAGCGCCAGATACCGCCGGATGTGCTCCGGGGGAGGCTCGAGGAAGCCCAGCACGCTGGTCCATTCGTGCCGGCCGAGCTGACCGGACAGCTCACGGGCAAACGCCTCGGTCCCCCCGATCCGTGTGGGCCGGAGGGCGAACAGGGAGAGCACGCTGCGGTTCACCGGCAGCGGTCAGCCGCCGACGAGAGGCGACCGGACCTCCTTCTCGCGAGGCGTCAGCCGCTGCGTGAGGCAGCAGCCCTTGTTCCAGAACGAAGGCCGGCTCTCCCAGATGGCGCGGATGGGCCGGTCCTTGATGTTGCCGACCCGCGGCGCCGCGTAGCACGTGGCCACCTCGCCGTTGGCCTGGAACTGCAGGGTGATGAGGGCCGTGCACAGCGCGCGGCGCTCATGGGCCGTGTGCGACTGCACGGAGACGCGCAGCGAGTCGGGGTCGCGAAAGTAGGGAATCATCGCGTCGAGCTGCGCGTAGCTATTGGCCACGTGGAATCCTTGCCGCTTGAGCGCGATCACCTCTCGCACGACCTGCACGGCCTTTTCGACGTCTGGCGGCCAGTTCGGGCTCGTCTCGAACCACCGGGCATCTTCCGGAGTGTTGTAGTTCTGCTCGATCGCCTGCAGAACGTTCTCCATGCCGTCCTGCCTGCCGAACCGTACGACGTCGCACACGCTGTCGAGGTTGTGCGCCATGATGACGGTCTTGAGCCGGATGCGATACGGCAGCCTGTGCTCCGACCGCACACGCTGCAGGGTGGCGATGGTCCGGGTGGTCTTCTCGAAGAACCGGTCGCGCCCACGGATCCTGGTGTGGGTCTCGCCGATCCCATCCAGCGAGACCGTGACGCGGGAGGGCCCGGCGAGCGCGAGCTTCTCGATCTTCGACTGATCATCCCAGTAGCCGTGGGTCAGGACCTCCAGATAGAGCCCCAGACGGGAGGCGTACTCGACCAGCTCGATGGTCGAAGGCTTGAGGAGGGCTTCCCCGCCGCTGAAAACCACGTGGACCGGGCCGAGCCAGCCGCGGAGATCCCTGAGGACCTGCTTCCACTGGTCGGTGGTGGGGGAGTCCTCGCGTCCCTTGTTCTTCCAGATGTCGCAGTGGACGCAGCGGGCGTTGCACAGCTCCGTGAGCAGGAACATGATCGTCGTGGGGCGGCACCACGATGCCAGCTGGCCACCTGCCAGGGTGCGCAGGCGGTAGTTCACCGCCTCGTAGGCTCGCCGGTAGACGTGTGCGGGAGAGCTGTGCATCAGGGTTCGAGCGTAGCTGAAGCGGACTCCTCACGCAAAGGCTGAATGCCCGGAATGGCGGCATGACTCTGCGTGATCAGAGTGTCATTCTCGTGTGGGAAGATTGTAAAGATTGTGTGCAGTCCATCATGTCCGACAAGCAAAAATTGCGTCCCGCTGTGATCTGCTCTCCTCATCATCCGTGCGCGCCAGTACCATCCGTTCGCGCGGGCCACTGCGATGGTTGGTCTGATACGATGGGTAGCGTGACGCACGAGGGGCCACCGTGAAGGACCGGATTGCTCGATCCGTCTTCTGGATGACTTGGTCGCGCGTCGCTCTCCAGGGGGTTTCCTTCGCGTCCGTCATCATCGTCGCTCGGCTTCTGAGTCCCACCGACTACGGGCTCATGGCCATGGCCGGCGTGTGGACCGGCGTGATCGTCATGCTCGCGGAGCTCGGCTTGGGGGCGGCGATCGTACAGTTCCGCGACCTCGATGACCGCGAGCTCAATACGTGCTTCTGGCTGATCCTGGGCCTGGCGCTCGTTGGATACGGGAGCCTCTACGTGGCCGCCCCGTTTCTCGCCGGCTGGTTCAGTGCTCCCAGGCTGTCGGCCGTCCTGCGAGCCGCCGGTCTGGCCTTGCCTCTCGTCGCGCTCCGTGTCGTGCCGGACGCCCTGCTGAGGCAGCGGATCGAGCTGGACCGTGTATCTCGCGCGGAGATGGCGGCAGGCCTGGTGACGATTCCGGTGGTCGTGGGCATGGCGTGGGCGGGCGCCGGAGTGTGGGCGCTCGTGGCGGGGACGCTGGTCGCGCCGCTTGTCCAGACCGTGGTCACTTTTTTCCTCGTGCGATGGATGCCGGGTGTGCGGCTGGGGGGCAGGCGCGTGCGCGAGGTGCTGCGCTTCAGCCTGGCCATTCTGGGCACGAGGATCTCCTGGGCGGCCTACGAGCAGGCGGATGTCTTCATCCTCGGCAAGAGCTCGGGCGATGTCGTCCTGGGTTTCTACTCCATGGCCAAGCAGTTGGCTCTCTTGCCCGTTGAAAAGGTCTCGGTGATGGTCAACCAGCTCGCGACACCGGTCATGGCCGAGCTGCAGTCCGATCACGAGAGACTGCGCGCGGCGTTCCTCAGAGCAGTTCGACTCGTCGCCTCGGCCGCATTTCCGCTCTGTATCGGGTTGATGCTGGTCGCGCATCCCCTCGTCGAGGTCCTGCTCACTGACAAGTGGGCGAGCTCGGTGCCTCTCATCCAGGTGCTGTGCCTGTTTGCCCTCGTTCGATCGGTGGCCGTCCTGCTGCCGCCGGTCCTGATGGCGCGCTACCGCGCGCGGTTTCTCTTCGTCTATACCACCGCGCAGATGGTCCTCATGACGCTCGCGTTCTGGATTGGCGCGACGTGGGGAGGAGCCATCGGCGTCGCCGTCGCCCTCGTCACCGTCTACCCGATCGCGCTGGCGTGGCTGGCTCGGGAAGCCTTCCGGAGTGTCGACGTGTCGCTCCCGGTGATCTGGGCACAGATCTGGCCGCCCATCCTGAGCACTCTCACGATGACCGTGGTTGTTCTGGCCATCGGCTGGGGCATTGCCTCGCGGTGGACCGACTTCCCCCTCCCGCAGCTCCTGCTGCCCGCGGCGACTGGAGCAGTGACCTACACGATTGTGCTGCTCGCGTGTGGCGGGACGATCCGCCGTGAGCTCTTCGAGGCGCTTGGATGGGTGCTGCGTCGCCGCCCGGAGCCGACGGTGGCCAAATGAGCCTGCGTGGTTCCTCCGGGGGAGAGGCCCCCAGCCCGCATGGGCCGGCAACCGTGGCGAAGGGGACACCAGCCAGGGGGACGGTGCTCTTCGTCTCGTACCACTTTCCGCCGAGCATGGAGATGGGTGCCCAGGCCTGTGCGCAGATCGCCCGGTACCTGCCCCGGTACGGCTGGTCTCCGGTCGTGCTCACGGTCAAGGAGCGCTATGCCGAGCTCGCGGGCGATGCGCTCGAGGCGGAATTTCCAGGGCGCGTGGTTCGAACCGGCCTGCTTCCGCATCCGCTGGCGATCTATCGCGGGCTGAAATCAAGGTTTCGCACCGATCGCCATGGAACGACACGAAGTGACGACGGCCCGGTGCATCGCGGTCGCCTGCGTCGCTGGTTGCTCTCCCTGCTCCTGGCCGGCGACGACTATACCGGCTGGATCGTGCCGGCCAGCCTCGCCGGACTCAGGATCAGCCGCAACCGGCAAGTGCAGCACCTGCTGACGTCGGGCCCTCCCTGGACGTGCCATCTCGTGGGCCTGGTGGTGGCCCGGTTGACGGGGCTGCCATGGACGGCACACTTTCGTGATCCCTGGACGCAGGTGCAGGGCAAGCCGGCAATGAGTGACGCCTCCAGGCGGATCGACGCCAGCCTGGAGCGCGCGATCGTGACGCAGGCGCAATCCGTCGTCTGTGTGACCGAGCAGCATGCCGAAGCGATGCGAAGAGTCTATGTTGGCCTCCCGCCGGAGAAGTTCACCACGATACCGAACGGCTTCGACGGGGGTGAATGGACAGGCCTGGAGGCGGGTGCCGTGGCCTCCGCGGCGCGACCCTACTTCGTGATCACCTACTCGGGGCAGCTCTTTCGGGGCCGGGACCCCTCGCCGGTGTTTCGTGCCCTCAGGGCGCTCGTCGAGGCAGGCGATATCGACGCCACGCGGGTCCGGGTCGAGATCGTCGGATGGTCCGACCTTGGCCGGGAGCGACCGGTTGCCGAGATGGCGAAGGAATGCGGCCTGGCTGACTGCGTGGTGGTGTGTGGTCCTCTCAGCAGATCGGAGGCCCTCAGGACGCTGACGAGATCAAACCTCCTTCTGCTGCTGGCCGCGGGACTGACGGCGCAGGTTCCCGGGAAGACGTACGAGTACCTCAGGGCGGGCCGTCCCATCCTGGCGCTCACGGGGAGCGGCGCCGTCGCCGATCTCTTGCGGGCGACGGGCGGAGCATCGGTGGTCGACCCGCAGGACGTGGCGGGCATCGCACAGGCGATTCGTGAGGCATACCGACGCTGGTCGGAGGGCCGTCCGCTGCCGGGGGCGGCCCCGGATCTGGTTGCGCGCTACGACAGGCGTGTGCTGGCCGAGCGGTTTGCCGAGTTGTTCTCGGCGAATCGGCGGCGTCACGTCGACGTGCAGCGTCACGTCGTCGGATCGTAGAGCGGGAGCTCCTCTCGTTGGCGGCGGCCACAGGCGTTTTGACGGTCATGGACGGATACCGTGTGACGGGTCCGGCGCAACAGGTGCTGGCCTCCGCCCGGCACGGTGGCTCGACCCGGGTCACGACGAGCTTCGCCCTGTTCCAGCGCACACCCACGCCCACGCCACTGATCGAGGCCGCACGGGGCATAGGGGCTTCGGTTCGCGTCTTGCCGGATCGCTTCCCCGGTGATCCGCTCACGATGCTGAAGTTGGCCGCCATGGTGCGTACGCCGGAGGTCCACATCCTCGAGACGCATGGCTACAAGGCAAACGTGCTCGGCTTCCTCGTCGCGAAGTCCCTGCGGCGCCCCTGGGTTGCGGTCCTGCACGGTGAAACTTGGGAGAACCGAAAGGTTCGGGCATACTTTGCCCTCGAGCGCCTCGCTGTCCGGCGCGCTGACTGCGTGGTGACCGTCTCGCACGATATGGCCCGGAAGATGGTGAGCCGAGGAGTTCCAGCGTCCAAGATCCAGGTAGTCCACAATGCCTGCCTCGTCCATCACGAAGGTGATCCACTGGCCTGGAGCGATCAGGCGCCCCCCGTGATTGGCGTGGTGGCGCGATTGAGCCCGGAGAAGGGCGTCGACGTGGCCCTGCAGGTCCATCGCGTGGTCGTCCGACGGCTCCCGGGAGCCCGCATGCTGGTCGCCGGGGAGGGGCCCACGCGCGCCGCGCTGGAACGCCAGGCCAGAGAGCTCGGCATAGAGTCGTCGGTGTGCTTCCTGGGGCATCGCGAGCCGATCGGCAGCGTGTACGAGGGCCTGACCGCCCTGCTCATCCCCTCGAGGAGCGAAGGCCTGCCGAACGTAGTCCTGGAGGCCATGAGCCGTGGCGTGCCGGTGGTGGCCACATCGGTCGGTGGTCTCCCGGAGGTCATCGAGAACGGCGAGAGCGGCTTTCTCGCCCCTTCCGGCGACGTCGAGGCCTTGGCCGCGAAGGTGCTACGCCTCCTGGAGGACCCGCTCGCACGCAGACACCTCGGGCAGCGAGCCCGTCGCGAGATGACCTCCCGGTTTTCCCTCCCGGCGAGGATCGAGGCCCTCCACGCGCTCTACGATCGTCTCAAGGCATGAAGATAGCGTTCGTGACAGTCCGCCCGCCGTATCCCCCTGACAGCGGTGGTCGCATCCGCACGTTTCAGCTCCTGCGGCGAGTCTCGGACACGCACGAGGTCACGCTCATCACGGCCCACGACTCGCCCAGAGAGCAGGCTGCTCTCGCGGCCCTCGGGGCCGCCCTGCCAGGCCTGAGGCTGCAGCCCATAGCGCTCGCGCCCGAGACTCCGGTCGGGCGCTTGTGGCGCGCGATCCGAAATCCCGTGGATCCGCTGCCGTACACGTGGGCGAGATATTGCCGCCCGCGCTTCGTCGAGCATCTCCGGCGCGCGCTTCGCGAGCGACCGTACGATCTGGTTCACTGCGACCATGTTCAGGTGGCGCACGCGTTCGCCACGCTGGCGACACCTGCGCGCGTGCTCAACCTTCACAACGTCGAAAGCCTGCTCATTCGCCGGCTCGCCGCCGAGGCGCGGCCCTGGTGGAGGAGGATGGCCCTGGCCTGGCAAGCCTCCAAGGTCGTGGTTGCGGAGACGCGGATCTTGGGACTCTTCGATCGCTGCCTGGCCGTGTCCAAGTTGGATGCGGCAGAGATCCAGCGGCTCGCTCCGGGTACCGCAGTGTCCGTCGTGCCCAACGGGGTCGACCTGTCCCAGTTCACGCCGAGCGTCGGTGAGGGGTTGCCACATCTCCTGGTGTTCTCGGGAGCCATGGACTGGCTGCCGAATATCGACGGGGTGCGCTATTTCGTGCGAGAGGTCCTGCCGCGAATCCGGCAGCGCCATGCAGAGGCCGAGCTCCTGGTCGTGGGGCGAAATCCCTCCGACTCGCTCGTCCGGGAACTGGCCGGAGGGGGCGTGCGCTTCACGGGCACCGTTGACGACGTCCGCCCGCATCTCGCGCAAGCGCGGCTCGTCATCGTGCCCCTCCGGGCCGGCGGCGGCACACGGCTCAAGATTCTCGAGGCATGGGCCCTCGGCAAGCCCGTGCTGTCCACGACGATAGGGGCGGAGGGCCTCCCGGCCGAGGACGGCAAGAACATCGCGCTGGCCGATTCACCCGACGCCTTCGCCCAGCGGGCGGTCCAGCTGCTGAGCGACCCCAGAGCCGCCGCGACGCTCGCTGCCGCCGGTCGACGAGTGGTGGAGGAGCACTACGGCTGGGACAGAGTGGCGCACGACCTCCTCGAGGCCTACGAATTGACGCGTCATGGACTCGGGGACGCTGGTCCGAGCGCTCCGTGTCGGTCAACCGGCGGTGGAACGAGCGGGATGTCAATGTCCCGGCGAAGCGGGTCGCGTCGATGACAGCCACACGCGCGGGTCAGCTCGTGAAGGGGCTGAGAAGCCTGCGCTGGCTCCCTGCCTATGGCTGGCAGCGAGTGACCCGCCGACCGCTTCGCCGGGGACTCGTTCACGTGATGCTGGCCATCGCCAACCATTTCGAGCCTGAGATGGTGCCGGGGATGCCGAGAGAGCACGCCGAGCCGGACGAGCAACAGCGGCGCGTCGAAGCGTGGTGCTCGGCGTATGCCGGGCTGGCGGACCGGTGGCGCGATGTCGACGGGGCGCCGCTGCGGCACACATACTTCTACCCGGCTGAGCGCTACGAGAAGTTGCCACTGGATCTCTTGGCAGCACATTGCCGGGCCGGCTGGGGCGAGATCGAGGTACACCTGCACCATGGCGTCTCGACGCCCGATACCTCCGAGAACACCCGGATGGTGCTGATAGGGTTCCGGGACACGCTCGCCAGCCATGGGTGCCTGTCCTATCTCGACGGCGAGGGGTCGCCACGGTATGCGTTCGTCCACGGCAACTGGGCGCTGGCCAATTCCGGTGGTGGTCGCTTCTGCGGAGTCGATGACGAGATGCAGATCCTCGCCGAGACCGGCTGCTTTGCCGATCTGACCTTGCCCTCGGCCCCCGACGTGGCCCAGACGGCCAAGATCAACTCGATCTACGAATGCGGGGCACCGCTGACGTCGCGAGCACCGCATCGAACCGGCCGTGATCTGCGGGTCGGACGGCCGCCGACACGCTTTCCGCTCATCGTGCAGGGCCCGCTCGGGGTGGGCTTCGAAGGCATCATGTCGCGCGGCTTTCCGCAGATCGAGAATGGCGAGCTCACCGCCGCCAATCCGCCGACCTTGCGACGGCTCGCTCTCTGGCGCAAGGCGGCCATCAGCGTCGTGGATCGGCCGGACTGGCTCTTCGTCAAGCTGCACTGCCACGGCATGAGCCGCCAGGACACCGGGGCGCTCCTGGGACTCCCCATGCAGAGGTTTCTCAGCGACCTGACCGAGGAGGCGAGAAGTGGCGGCGCCCCGTACCGGATTCACTTCGTCACCGCACGCGAGATGACCAACATCATTCTTGCCGCCTGCGATGGGCGCGAGGGTGATCCGGGCGAATACCGGGACTATCGCTTCAGGATGCGTGCCACAAGGTAGGGCTCGACATGCACGTCGTCCCGACGCCGCGCGCAGCCGGAGGCCGACTGCGGGCCACGGCCCGCCGTGGCGTGCCCGCGGTGGTGGCGGCTCTCGCCACGTACACGTTCCTGGTCATCGGGCGCGTGCCGGACGAGTTCCCTTCCCTCCGCCTGGCACTCGTCACGGCGGGCCTCACCGGTGTGCTCGCCCTGATCGGCTCGCCTCGCGACGCGGGCAGCGTCTTCCGCCGAGCCGAGACGCGGGCGGTGCTGGCTCTGTTCGGGCTGTCGATCGCGACGATACCCTTCAGCCTCTGGCCCTCGGAGAGCTTGACGTTCGTCACGCGCAGCTATGCCTCCGTTGTCTTTCTGTTCCTGGTCTTTGTCTATCGCGTCCGGTCGACGCGCTCTGTTCAGATCGTCCTCGTCGGCATTCTGGCGGCCATGCTGTTCCTCGAGATAGCCCTCATGCTCTGGGGAAAGGGCGACCGGCCCCAGGTGACCAACACCTACGACTCGAACGACATCGCGTTCGTCATGGTCTGCGGCCTCCCCATCGGGGTCCTATGGTTCTTGCGGGGCCGGGGTCTCGGCCGGTATATCGCCGGCTTCGTCGCGGCACTCGCGGTCCTCACCGTGCTCCACACTCGTTCCCGGGGTGGGTTCGTCAGCCTCTGTATCGTGATGGGTATTTTGCTGGTGAAGGCCGGGCGCCGCCGCCGCCTGGCCGTGGCCGCCGTCGCGCTAGCCTGCATTCTCATATTGAGCGTGTTCAGCTCGAAGGGCTATTGGGGCCGCATGGCGACGATCTGGGGAGGCAGCGGTGCCGCAACCACCTCCGTCAGTGAGTACGACGCATCGGGCATATGGGGCGCGCGTTGGGGCCTCTGGATCGGAGCGCTGCGGCTCATGCTCCGACAGCCCGTGATCGGGGCAGGCGCCGGGGTGGGGCCGGTCGCTGAAGGTCTCTCGCACAGGGGCGTGGGGAAGTGGTCTACCCCGCACAACTCCTTCCTCGAGATCGGTGTCGAGCTGGGTATCCCCGGCCTGGCGCTCTTCGTCTTCCTCCTCTACCGAGCGGTACGGAATTGTCGCAGGGTGACCCGGCTCTCCCGGGCACGGGCAGGGTCGGATCCGGAGATCTGGCTGGCGCACGCCGTGGAGGTGTCGGTCTACGCATATGTCATTGCCGGGTTCAGCCTGTCGCAGGCCTATTCCCCCATTCCGTATCTCCTCGTGGCGGCATCGGTGGTGCTGACGCGTCTGGCTTCGGCTCGCGCACGAGCATCGGATCCGCGCGCGGCACCATCGGCTGGATCGGCAGGCGAAGGCATGACCGGGCCCCAGGGAGAGAAAGCCTGATGGAGGCCCGCACGCGCGGAGCTGGGACGCCCACAGCCCACGCCATGCAGGTCACTCACTCATTGGCCGTTGGTGGCTCGGAGATGCTCGCGGCCGCGATCGCCGAGGCCGGCGTGAGGCAGGGGATCCGGATGTCGATCTGTGCGCTGAATTGCGGAGGAGGGCTCGAGGCATCGCTGGGGAACGCCGGCGTCCGCACGCATGTCATCGCGCGCCGCCCCGGATTTCAGCCCTACCTCCTCGTCGAGCTGGCCCGGCTCTTTCGAAAGGAGAGAGCGACTGTCGTTCTCACCCATCACTTCGGCCAGCTCCTCTACAGTGCCCTCGGATCGCGCCTGGCGGGCGCCCGGCTGATTCACATCGAGCACGAGTACTACAGTGTGCGATCCGCCAGGAGCAGGCGGCTGCTGCGCCTGGCTGCCGCCCTCGCGGAGCGGGTCGTAGGCGTGACGGAGGAAGTCGTACGCTTTCTCGTGGACGAGGCGAAGCTGCCGCCGCAGAAGGTCTGCCTGGTGCGGAACGGCGTGGACCTCGAGCGCTTCCGCCCGCGCGTCGGACCGGCCTGCCAAGAGCTGCATCTTGCCCCGGGACGGCCGGTCGTGGGAACCGTCGGTCGTCTCGACCCGGCCAAGGATCAGCGCTCGCTCATCAGAGCCTTCCGGGCGGTGGTGGCGGAGGTCCCTGGTGCCGTGCTGGTCATCATCGGTGAAGGGCCGATGAGACGAGAGCTCGAGCGGGATGTCGAACGGCACGGGCTGGCAGAGAACGTTCGCTTTCTCGGGGAGCGATTCGACGTGCCCGCGCTCTTGCCCTGCCTGGATGTGTTCGTCCTGTCCTCGGTGCACGAAGGGCTGCCCCTGGCCCTGCTCGAAGCCATGGCGTGCGCAAGGCCGGTCGTGGTCACCGATGTCGGCGGGGTTGCCCCCGTGGTGGACCGGGGCCAGGCGGGAGTCGTCGTGCCGGCGGGAGACGTTCACGCGCTGGCCCAGGCGATCGCCGGGCTCCTGCGTGATCCCGCACATGCGGCGCGACTCGGCACGGCCGCGCGGGCGATCGTGGCAGCACGTTACGATCTGAAGTCCACGATCGATACCTACCTCGGCCTATGTCGCGGGCCTCTGGGCAGCCTCCCCGCGTCGAGCGAGTACTCCGCCAGACCCGATCCGGGGAGGCGTTAGTCCGGGGAGGGAGGGAGAGAGCCCGCGACCAGAGCGTCTATCGCGGTCCCTCCATTGAGCGTCGCGACGGCCATGAGGGAGCCTTCCTCGAGACGCAGGAGCGAGGCGCGGTTACCGCGCGGCCCATCGTCGTCGGAGTGGGCGACCAGGAGATGCCCCCCCGGGCGGAGATAGCTGGCGAGGATCATGACCGCGTCCCTCAGCTTGGTGGGACCGAAATAGGCTGGGTTGAGGATGTTCGCGGCGCGCACCAGGTCAAAGGCTCGTCGCCAGCGACCTTCCGGGCGAAAGAGGTCGGATTGCTCGAGTACGACGCCAGAGTCCTGACGGAGCGCCGACGACAGCAGCGGGACCTTGTGCGACACACCGAGGCCGGCTCCGCGCAGCACCCGCAGCACGCGGGCGATCGTGGTGAGCGCGAACCAGCCAGCCATGCGTCGGGGTGACCGAAGATCGTGCGGACGTCCCTTGATGAAGCGCCCCGCCCTCAGCTCGAGCAGCGCGCCGCGAGAGTCTCGGAGAAGATCGACGTGCGGACCGAAGCACAGGAGCTCTCCGAGCAGGGTCAGATCGGTGGCGACCGCTCGGACGGCGATGCCGTGGCCGCGCAGCGCCTGGAGCAGCTCCACGGTGGTGACACCGGACGATACCGCGACGTCGAGGAGATCGAGCGACCTCGGAAGCCGCGGCGCCAGCCGTTCGAGGAGCCAGCTGTCGACGTCACGGAGCCGGCCGCCGCGCGTGGTCTTGAAGGTGCCGTTCGGAAGCGCGAGGCGGCGGAAGAACATCTCCTCGCACTGGGGGGCGACGTCGTGGCCGAGCAGGACGGCACGGGCACAGGACACCGGGAGCGTCGACGGGCGGCCCGGCATCGGGCTCAGGGCGCCTTGCGGCCCACGAGGGCATTGCCGGCGCTCAGGGATGCCGGCAGGCGGAGGCGAAACCACAGGTGGTTCAGCCGGATGATGGCATTGCGGGCGGGGCCGGCGGGGAACCGGTAGATGTCGAAGAGCTCCGTGGCGAAGCGTGTGACGATCCGAACGCGGCACGTCTCCAGGTGCGCGGTGAGCCGCTCGAGGTCGGCCATCCGCACCACGAACGGGTGACCATGCAGCTCCGACCAGAATTCCAGCCCGCCGGGGGCCGCCACCAGCCGCGAGCGTGGCCGGCGGAGGTATCGCAGCAGGCGCACCATCCAGGCCTCGACCGACACGCTGTTGGCTTCCATGACCACGATGCTCCCGCCGGGTTTCAGGACCCGGCACAGCTCGGCGAGGGCGGCCTCCCAATTCGGGATATGCATCAGCACGCCCCGGCAATGCACCACGTCGAACGTGGCGTCCGCGAAGCTGAGGCGTTCCAGCTCCTCGCAGCAGAAGGACAGGCGCTGCGACAGGCCCGACGAGGCGAGGTTCGCGCGCGCCGTGTGCAGGACGGTTTCCGAGATGTCGATGCCGAGGCACCGCGCTCCTCGCCGCGCGATGGCGAGGGAGTGATAACCCACGCCGCACCCCGCGTCCAGGCACAGTGCGTCCGGCGGTAGCGCGATGTGCGCCATCACCCGGTCCATCAAGAGGCCATTGAGGCGGTCCTGTAGCGGATTGCCGCGGTAGACCGCCTCCCAGTCCTCGTGCACCACGCGCATCTCATACGTGTCCTTCTGGGGCATCTTTCGTGTCGCCACCTTTCGCGGGGTGCCGTCGTACGCGTGCCTCTTCATTATTGCGAGCGACATCGGGGATGACAAGCTTCCAGATGGAGACGTGGCGCAGAGGCACACCGGGGCCGAATCCGCGATGGGGTCAGGCGCGGCGCACCGGAGCCGATCCCCCGCATGGTCAAGCGAGGCGCGACGGCGGCGCCGGCCGACGTGCGCGAAGGACGAAAGCGAGGAGGCCGCGGAGAGCCGTCGGCACGGCCGCCGCGGCGAAGATGAGGAGCAGCGGCGCCAGGGAATCCCGGAATCGGATGCTTCCATAGAAGACGGCGGCCGTTGCCACGGTACCCACGATGGGCGTGAGGAGCACGGCCGCGAAGAGGGGATGACTCCGGGAGATCCCGAGGGCACCCCATGCGACGAACGGTGCAGTCACGAGCCAGGCGAGCGCGAACGCGTAGTAGACGGGCCGGTTCGAGGTCGACTCGAGCGGCGAGACGAGGCGCCAGAGGCGAGCAGCCACGAGGCCCGGCATCTCTCCGAGGTGGCCTCGAACGAACTGGAAGCCATACCGCCAGGCCATGGCTTCCCGCGCGACCTCGTTTCCCACGAGCGGGTGCTCCTGGTCCACCAATTGAGCCCCGAAGATCCAGGAGCCGCGGAGCGCCTTGTCGCGAAGCACGCGCTCGTTGTTGGCGCCCCAGAACGTGTAGCCTCCGACCACGGTGGCGATGGTCGGCCGGCCCATGACGAGGGCATTGCGAGCGATCCAGGGAGTCACCATGATGGCTGCCACCGCGACCACGATGGCGACGCGCCGCAGGTGCGCGCGCGTCTGTGACCGCGCGAACACGACGACGGCGGCGATGGCGACGGGCAATGCGGCAAGCGTATTGGGCCGAATGAGCACGGCGGCACCCCACAGTGCCCCGGCCGTCGGCGCCCATCCCTCCCCGGCCCCCTGGAGGGAGCGCACCGTAGCGCCGCAGGCGAGCACGAGGACGAGGCCCAGCGGCACCTCGCTGAAGAAATGCATGGAGGGGTAGGCGTGACCCGGGTAGACGGCCAGCCACAGTCCGGCCAGCAGCGCGACATCTCTTGGAAGCGCCATGGAGGCCAGCCAGACCGAGGCCGCGCACGTGAGCGCGGAGAGCAGGCAGAACCAGAGGTGTGCGGCGAGGTAGGAGTGCCCGAAGAGGAGGTACACGGGCACGAGCGCGAACGAGGTGCCGGGACTTCGCCGCGCGGTGGGCGCGCCATCCGCGAGCACGTAGCCGCGGCCCTCGGCGACCCGCCAGGCCAGACCCTCGTAGTCGACGACGTCGAGTCCCCCGGCCGCCTCCTTCGGAGGCGAAGCGAGACCGACGAACGTCGCCGTCATGGCCACGCGCAGCGCGAAGGCGAAGCAGACGATGCCCACGAGGGCCCAGGGGGACCGCGCGATCCTCGCCGCACTCGCACGCACGGTCACACGCTCAGCAGCGCGCCATCCCCGGGGCGCGCCATCAGCGCAGCGAGTCGCCGCGGCTTTCCCAGGAGGCCGTCGTCTCGGGAAAGACCAGGAACTTCCGCCCGAGGAAGTTGAGGACGAAGCCGACGAAGGACGCCGTGGCCTTCGAGAGCCAGGCGGGGTAGCCCATCGCCCACAGGGCCTTCGTCATGCCGAGGTCCAGCGCGCCCGCCACCGCCACCACCCCGAGATAGGCGACGATCTCCGCGGCGGTGTTCCAGCGGGCGCGGTGGCGGAAGAGGAGCGCAATGCACAGGAAGTAGTTGGTGGCCGCCGCGACCGCGAAGGCAAGGATCGTGGACACGGTGAACGAGCATCCGACGGCGAGGAGCGCGAGGAACGCGGCCAGGTTGACGAGGGCGGCCGCGCCCCCGATGAAGAAGTAGATGAGCAGCTGCATGGGCAGCGGCAGCTGGTGGGCGTTGTACCGGAAGATGCAGTAGAGAGCCCGCACGCCGTCACGCCAGCCGATCTTCTTCCCCTCTTCGTACGTCCGGCCGGCGTACGAGATACCCATCTCGAAGACCCGGAGCCGGCGCTGGGCGACCTTCGCCACGATCTCCGGCTCGAATCCGAAGCGGTTCTCCTGGATCGGGATGCTCTGGATGACGTCGCGGCGAAAGACCTTGTAGCCGACCTCCATGTCGGTCAGGTTGAGGTCGGTGAACATGTTCGAGAGAAAGGTCAGGAACGCGTTGCCCAGGTAGTGCCAGAAGTACAGAACCCGGTGCGGCCTTCCCCCGAGGAAGCGGGAGCCGAAGACGACGTCGGCCTGATCGCTCCGCAGCGGCTCGAGGAGACCCGGGAGCTCCCGGGGATCGTACTCGAGATCCGCGTCCTGCACGGCGACGAAGTCGCCCGTTGCCTCGCGGAAGCCGGTCCGCAGGGCCGCGCCCTTTCCCTGATTCTCCCGGTGGCGAAGGACACGAACCTCCGGGTGGTCCGCGGCCAGGTGCTCCGCGATGGTCAGGCTCTTGTCCCGGGAGCAGTCGTCGACGACGATCACCTCCAGGGCGAGGGCGTCGTCCTGGACGGCCAGGACCCGCCGCACGCACTCCGCCAGCGTCTGCTCCTCGTTGTAGCAGGGGATGACGATCGTGAGCCGGGACGGGATGGAGGGCATGCCCCGCCTACCCCCGGCCCCGCGGGCCGCACCGGCGCACGAACGCCCCCTCAGGCACGGCGGGCCGCCACCCGGCGCCAGCCCGACTTCAGTCCGTCCTCGAGGCGAAAACGCAGCCGGCTTCGCTGCACGGCGCCCCACCAGAGCTGCGCCGAGCCGTTGGACAGCACTTGCTTGTAGAGGCTGTCGCCGGCGAGAAAGTCGTAGCGGCCATATCCGAGGGCCGTGTTGTGCTCGATGGCGAACACATGGGTCAACAGGCCGGGCGAGTGCCGGTTTCTGGATTCGACGAGCGCGTAGTTGGATCCCGTCTGGTACACGAGCACTTCGTTCGCGTGGAGGAAGTTGTACAGCACGCCCACCGTGCGCTCGCCGGCCCGCACTCGAAGGAGCTGGACGACGCCTTCGTCGTAGTGGTGCTGGATCAGTGCCGTGTGGAACGCCTCGAAGAACGGATAGTCGAAGGCGCCCGGGACCCCTCGACTGATCCACCGCTGCTGATGCAGAGCCTTGAGCTCGCCGAAATAGACGAGCGCCTCCGCGGCAGATCGTGCCACCTCGACCGAGAGGGGCCCGTGTCTGGCGAAGGCCGCCGTCGTCTCCCTGACGTGCGCGCGCGTCTTCTTGCCGAGGCCACGCACGAACGGCTGGCCCGTGCGCCGGATCTGGTCCAGATCCACGTAGCGTGAGGTGAGCAGCATCTCCTGGCGCAGGCGCACGCTGGGATGGCGCCACGCATCGAGGACCTCGGGCGGCACGCCGCGCAGGACGATTTCGTCCCAGTCCTCTCGCTCGTCGAGGAACGAGTCCGCCCAGAGGCGCCAGGAAGCCGCCTCGTAGCCCTCCTGGACGAGCAGGCCGTTGTTCTCGGTGAAGATCTGGTCGAACCGCTCGTCGCCCGTGGCATTCAGGACCCAGCTGCGGGACTTGATGACGCCGAGCCGGGAGAGGGTGGACTTGACGAGAACGGCGAGGGCGATCGGGAGGGCACCTTGCCGGATGGTCATCAGCTGGGGCGCGAAGGAACCCGGCAGACAGGCGAGCCAGGTGCGGATCCACGGCCACGACAGGAAGAAGCTCGGGCGGCCCGCCCGCGTCATGGCGCGCCAGCTCGCTTCGATCTCCGAGAGCGCACCGGCGGGTTGGAGGGTGACCACGAGCTAGTACCGGGATCCGGATGGAGCGGAGTCTCGCGTCGGGGGATCGTCGATCACCCGTAGTCGATTCATGACCCGCCAGGCGTTGAACTTGAGCGAGTCGGCGAGCGGGGATGCCCCCACCTGGCGCGGCGTGATTCCGTGCCCGCGGAGCCAGCGGTTGGCCTTGTGCAGCGACAAGACCCGGTGGCTGACGGACGACTGGAACGTGATGCTCAGCGATATCGAGACGTCGTCTGCCACCCGCACGCAGTGCGGCGCGCTGAGGGGCACGTGGAGACCCTGGCCGGGCCGGAGCTCGAATGGCCGGCCCTCGGTCAGGAAGGAATCCTCGAAGGGGAGATTTCTCGCCCCGCCGGTCGCCACGCGCTCGCGGTCCTCCTCGCTCAGGAGCCGCCGGTTCTGGTCCTCCCAGACGGTGACGACCTTCGTGCCCCTGATCTGCAACAGGAAGTTGTACTCGAAGTCCGCATGATAGGGGGTGACGGCCTGCGGAGAGGAGACGAAGACGAAGCCCTGTCGCGCGCACATGCCCGGCGTCAGTGGCCCCAGGGCGGCCTCGACCTCGTCGAGGCACTCGTCGACGAGCTTCCGGTAAGGAGACTGCTGCTCGATGTTCTTGAGCACCATCCACGACCGGCAGGTTTCGATATCCCGCA
>DATKMD010000111.1:0-11912 GCA_035542075.1 Thermoanaerobaculaceae bacterium | reverse complement strand
GACGCCCTGGTCTCCACTGGCGCCCGGACGCTCGAGGGCGATCATGAAGTTCGAGTCGCCTTCCTGCCACGGCGTCCACCGCACCTGCACGTTGCGGAAGAACACCATCCCGTTCGGGCCCCAGTACTCGATCGAGTTCGGGAACACGTCCGGGTCCATGAACGGGCTCCACGTCTGCCCCGCCCCGATCTGGCCGAGCTCGCCCCAGGCGTGGCGCAGCCGGAACGTGGTTTGCCCGGCGTCGACGCCCGTGCCGAACAGCTCGAACTCGAAGATCGTCTTCAGCTCGCCCACGTCCGTCGGGACCCACGCCTTGAAGCCCAGCCGGCTCTGGCGGACCCCGGCGTAGAAGTTCCCGTCCTTCCCGAACTCGTCCTCGTACGAGGGCAGCTTGGAAGGTCGCAGCACGTCGAACCAGTCCGGGTTCACCTGGCCGGCGTCGTAGCCCATGTCGAGCATGGCGAAGCCGTAGAGGCTGAACGACGCCTGGCTCGGCGGCGTCGCGGCGTCCTGGGCCATTGCCCCGGGCGCCCAGGTCAGCACCAGGGCAGCGGCGGCCAGCCCAAGTAAGCCTGAACACCAGATGCGCTTATCGTTCCTCATACGTGTCCTCCTTTTTTGTCTTTCGAGATTTCATTTCGGTTGCGCTTGCGGGCGCCCTGCAGTGCCGCCGGGCGCGTCGGGCAGGATCCGCGCGCGGAATAGCGGGCAGGGCGCTGGCCTGCATGGATGGCCCGGTCTTCATGCGGAGAAGATGGCATGGTACGACCGGCACCCCCGGTGACTGCGAGTCTGAGCACGGTGACTATGCTCGGGTGTCGAACATCGGTTGTCTATTGGCCTTTGGGCCAATGCAGAGGAGCTCTTCTTTGGTTTCGTGAGATCAAGTTTCAGCGGTTGGGCGCGCCGGCGATTGGGGGGACAGGCACAGGTGTCGCGCCCCGGGGGGTCACCCGGAGCGGAAACAATCCTGAATCCGGGGACGGGGCTGCTGAGGGGAAGAACGCGGCGCCAACGGGACACCGAGGTGGCGTCCCATTGGCGCCGCGCGTGTTCGATCGACTAAAGGGCAGCCTTCACGGCCGGGTCGAGAGCCTCGACGGTCGCTTTGGCGCGGCGCTCCTTGACGATGGCCGCAGTGGCTTCCTTCACCTTCGCCTCACGGAACCTGTCAAGAACCACGTCCTTGACCTCGTCGTACGGCACCGGTCCGGCCGGCCGTGTGGCATCGACCCTGAAGACCCAGTAGCCGAACTTTCCGCGCAGCACCTTGGAGACGTCGCCGGGCTCGAGCTTGGAAACATCCCCGAGCTGGGGAACCGTTGAGGCCACGAAGCCGGCGTCCATCCAGCCGAGCTCGCCGCCCTTCCCCTTCGACATGTCGTCGGAGAGGTCGCGGGCGACCTTGCCGAAGTCCTCGCCGGCCAGGACGCGCCGCTCGGCCTCGGTGGCACGGGCCTTGGCTTCGGCATCCGCCTTCTCGCTGATCCCCGGAGGGGCGTTGACGAAGATACCGCTGATCTTCAGCTGCGCGAAGTGGCGGAAGTCCTCGTTGTGCGCTTCGTAGTAGGCCTTCGCATCCGCCTCCCTGACGTTCACCGTTGGAGCAACCTTGTCCGTGACGTAGAGCTTGGCGAGCTGCCGGCGGGTGGCGGCCTGGACCACATCATCCGCAGTGGCACCGATCTTCTTGAGGGTATCCAGAAAGGCCGCCCGACCGCCGAGCTGGGCCTTGACCGACTCAAGCCCCTGGTTGACCAGCTTCTCCGTGACCAGGATCCCCGCCTCGCTTGCCTCCTGTGCGAGCAGCACATCGGCGATCAACCCATTGACGGCCGCACGCGTCACCTTCGCGGCGTCGCCGGCGAGCGCGGGTGTGTCCGAGGTCACCTTGTACTTTGCGACGGCGAGCTCCCCGGCCGAGATCGAAACGCCGTTGACCTTCAGAACGACCTGGGCGCTTGCCGTGACCGCGAGGAGCATCGCCACAACCAACGTCATCACAGCCGTCTTCAGACGCATGACGCCACCTCCTGTGGGCACGGAGCATACCCTGAGTCCGCCTCCGCACGCAACGCCCGCAACTCCCCCGGGAGGACACAACCCGGTCTGACGGGACGCCTCAGGCCTGTCTGCCGCTATCGGCCCTCCCCGGCTGGGGAGGGCTCGCCGGTCTTCGCCGCCTGCCGCATCACCTGAATCAGCGTGGTCGCGAGCACCAGCGCCACCGGGCCGATGAAGATCCCGAGCAGGCCGAACGCCGCGAGACCGCCGAACACCCCGAGGAACACGACCAGGGTGGAGAGTTCCTCCCCTCCCCGGATCAGAAACGGCCGCAGGACGTTGTCGGCGAGGAACGAGGCCACGACCACGCCCCAGGCGAGGAGGAAGATGGCGGAGCCGTGACGGTCGGCCGCCCACAGGTAGATGGCGCCGGGGAGCCAGACGATGGCCGTGCCGCCGACAGGCAGCAGCGAGAGTATGGCCATGGCGGTCCCGGCGAGGGCCGGCGACGGCAGTCCGGCGATCGCCCAGCCGATCCCGCCGGTGAGACCCTGAGCGACCGCGCACAGCAGCGACCCGCGGAAGATCGCCGCGAGCATGGACTGCAAGGAGCCGCTCATCCGCTGCCTGCCGGCCTGGTCGGTCGGAAGAAGCTCGAAGAGCGCCCTCGCCATCTCCTTCCCGTCCTTGAAGAAGAAGAACAGCAGGAAGATCACCATCACGAACGTGAGGATGGCGTCGAAGGCGCCGAGCACCAGCTTGCCGCTCGCCCCGGCGATAACTTTCGAAGCCTTGGTCACGAACCCGGACGCAAGCTTCTGGAAGTCGTCGGGTGACATTCCGACGCGGGTCTGGACCCGGTCCAGAACGTTGGCAACCTGGGGGAGCGCAATGAAGTCGGCGTAGGAGCGGATGTTCATGGAACCGAGCTTGGCCGAGACCTTGTTCGCCACGTCGATCGCTTGGCTCGCGAGCACGCCGGCGAAAAGCCCGCCGGGCAGGAGGACGATGAGGGCGATCGCCAGCGTGAGCAGCGCGGCAGCGAGGCTGCGGTGCTTCGGCATCCTGCGCTCGAGCCAGGCCCACGGCACCTGGAAAGCCACGGCGATGATGACGGCCCACGCGATGGCGGCCAGGAACGGCGTCAGGATCTTGTAGCAGAGATACCCGATGACCAGCGCCGCGAGTGCGAGGAAGATGATGGTGTAGGTTCGCTTGGTGGTGGTTGGCTCCATGGATGTCCCCCTCCCGAGGCACGGACGCGGCCGTGTGGTTCGCCTTGAGTTACCGGGATGGTAACACCACGCTCTGCGTGGCAGGGTGACCCCGCAGCCGTGGATTCAAGCGAGGCAGGCGCGAGACTGCCCTGGGATAGAATCCGGTACAGCAGCTCACGTCGATCTGAACTCTCGGACCTTGGAGCGAGATATGAATGGATGCGCTGCCGTTCCAAAAGCCACACAGGCCGAGTTGCGACCCCGGCGCACGCACACGGATCTGTTAGTGGCCCTTCTGCTAGTGGCCGTGACCCTCCCGAGCGCGTACGCGCAAGCACCGCCGGGCGACACGTCGCAGGCGCAGGTTCCTGCCGTGACAAATCAAGGGGCGTCCCCACAAGCACTGCAGGTGGCCCCTGCGCACCCGGCCGAGGCTGCCGAGCTTGTGGTGAACGACCGCCCGGTGGCGACCTTCCGTGCGTGGGTTGGGCCACGAAGTCCCCGTGAGCGCGCCGAAGGCGCTCTCAAGCGAATCGAGGACCTCGTAGGTGAGCGCGTTGGATCGACGGTCACCGCCCGCAAGGAGCCTGAGGGCATGCTGGTCCTGATCGGGCAAATGCCAGTGTTCCTGATCGCCCCGAATGACCTCGATCCTCTCACGGATGAGACGCTCGATCAGGCAGCGGCGCGCGCGGTCTCGCACCTGCAGTTAGCGTTCAACGAGGAGCGCGAGCAGCGCAGCACCTCCGCCCTCCTCTACGCGGGCGCGCTGAGCCTCGGCGCGACGCTCATCTTCGTCCTCTTGATGCGCTGGCTGCTGGCCGGGCGACGCGCGGTCCTGCGCCGGCTGGTCGGGGACCGGGCCGAGCGATTGCACGAGATCGGAGTCGCAGGGTTCACCTTCGTGCAGAAGGGGCAGGTCACGAGGCTGTTGCGGGGCGTTGTCGGCCTGCTGTCCCTGGCGATCGGTTTCTTCCTCACCTACGTGTGGCTGGCCTTCGTGCTCCGCGAGTTCCCGTACAGCCGCCCGTGGGGCGAGGCGCTGGGCTCCTTCCTTTTCACGACCTTCAAGAACCTGGGTGTGGGCATTCTCCAGGCCGTACCGAAGCTCTTCGTGGTTGTGGTCATCGTCTTCCTGGCGCGGGTGGTGGCGCGGCTGGCGGTCAGCTTCTTCGATGCTGTGTACAGGGGCGAAGTGGAGGTGGCGTGGCTGCCGGCGGAGAGCGCCAAACCCACCAAACTGATCGCACTCGTCCTGATCTGGATGATTGCAATCGCGGTGGCGTACCCGTACCTCCCAGGGAGTGGCACGGACATCTTCAAGGGCCTGTCCGTCTTTCTCGGTGTGCTCGTCTCCCTGGGCTCGTCGGGGCTCGTGAACCAGGCGATGGCCGGAATCAGCCTGATGTACTCGCGCGCGTTGAAGCCTGGGGACTACGTGCTGGTGAGCGGCACCGAGGGGACCGTGACGAGCTTCGGACTGCTCGCCATAAAGATCATGACGCCCAGGCAGGAGGAGGTGACGATCCCGAACGCGGTGGTCGTCGCGAACCTCACCACCAACTACTCGCGGCCGGGCAACAAGGATGGGGTGGTCCTCCACACCAATGTGACGATCGGCTACGACGCCCCATGGAGGCAGGTGCACGCGATGCTCCTGGCCGCGGCAGAGAAGACGCCTGGCCTGCGCCGCGAGCCCAAGCCGTTCGTGTGCCAGCGCAGCCTCTCCGACTTCTACGTCGAATACGAGATCAACGCCTGCATGGAGGACCCGCACGACCGAATCGCCGTGCTGTCCTCTCTGAACACGAACATCCAGGACGCGTTCAACGAGCACGGTGTTCAGATCATGTCACCGCACTTCGTGGTGCAGCCGGACAAGGCCGTGGTCGTGCCCAAGGAGAATTGGGCGCCGCCCCCCGCCAGATCCGACTGAGGCGCGCCGGACGCCCGAGAGGAGCTGCTGCGCGGGTATCGTGGCCAGCGGGAGGTTCTCGGCGCCGCCGGATCCCCGCGGCGTGAAGAGGAACACGCCCACCGTGAGCGTCCGCTTCGCCTGCCAGTCACCGTCGTCAATCCAGAACCAGTTCTCGCAGCGAAGCGCGACGCGAAGAGCGGCCGTCGGCTTCTCGTTGACGGTGTGAGCTCGTGCGACGCCCCGCTGGCCCTCCGAGGGAGTGTTTTCGGACAAGGGTGGCGCAGAAGCGCCTCCAGCGTCCAGCCAGCAGGCGGACTTGCGCGGGAGCGATGAGTTGTTTCATCATCATGCCATGCCAAGGTCAGGGCCTTTGGCCAGCGTGAGGATGACGCGCGGTCAGAGGAGGTTTTGATGGCCCAGGGGCCCCCCACCACGGCCGACCCTCGCGTCGGCCTGGCCGAGCGTCGCACGAGGATGGCGGTCTTTCGGACCACGCTCGCTCTCGATCGGACTACGCTGGCCTGGATTCGAACCACCCTGACCATGGCGACGTTCGGTTTCGGAATGGTGGGGTTCTTCCGTTCGCTACGGGAGTCGCATCCCAGTGCGGAAACCATCCGGCTGCACGAAGGCGCCATCGGCTTCGGCAAATCGCTCATCGTCCTCGGAATCGCCGCGACACTCCTTGCGGGCGCTTCGCACCTCCGGGCGCTGCGCAGGCTGAGGAGGAACGAGGTGCCGGTCCTGACCCGCTGGCCGTCGAGCGTGACTGTCGCTCTGCTCTTTGCGATCGCAACGCTTGTCGGTCTCTGGTCGTTGTTTGTTCGTTGAGCGACCGCAGTGTTTCGGTGAGGTGCTCCCGGGACCGGTTTCGGGTTCGTCTGTTCGGCGGTCACTGACCGAGAGGATCACGACTCGAGGCTCTTCGCTTGGTCGCACACCGCGATCGACACATCGGCAGCCTTGCCGACCTGCGTTGGCACTTGGACCGCGCCAGGCCCCAAGGCGCGCTGCACCCTGTGCGGTAGCCGGGTGCGCGAGCGTGAGCCCCTCGAGCTCGCCCGGCTCCGCGCTTCTTCCCGCGGCTACTGCGCAGGTATGGTGACCAGCGGGAGGTTCTCGGCGCCGCCGGTGCTCACCAGCGTGAAGAAGAACATGACGGCCGTGAGCGCGCGCTTGGTCTGCCCATCACTGTCGTCAATCCAGAACCAGTAGCCGCGATAGGAGACGGCGGTATAGGCGTCCGCCGGCTTCTCCTTGCCGCTGTGAATCCGCACCACGTCCTGCCGGCTTTCCGACGGCGTGTTTTCCGACACGGGTACCGCGCGATGTTCGTTGAGGTGCGCCTCCGGGACGTCGACGTAGCTCGCGAAGGCCCCCAGGATCTGCAGCATGGAGCGGCTGTTGACCGCCAGCTCGTTTTCCGCCCCTCGGACCGGCGAATAGGTCAGCACGTATTTCTGCTGATCCGCGGGCAATTTGAGCAGGCGCTTGATTTCAGCCATCTTCTCCAGGATGTCGGGGGGCACGTCCTCGTTCCGGAAGAAAAGCACGGCGGCGGAGCCCTTGGCCTTGTCCGCCTCCACGCGCATCCCGAACGCGCCGGTGGTCTGCACTTCGCGCAGCAACTGCAGCGCGCGCTTGAACTCCGGGTCCGCGTCCCGCACGGCACCTCCGGTGACCGATCGGTTGCGCACACCGTTGAGCGACTCGACGGTCAGTGCGAGGATGAAATCCGCCGCATAGCCGGTCTGAAGCATGAAGAAGATGTTCTTCGGATCGATCGGCGTGATGAGTCCGTGCAGGAACTTCTCCCCGGTCATCGGCACGTAGGTGATGGTGGGACGGTCGGTGTAGATCGCTTGCCCGCCCACCGACAGGAAGTCGCCCTGGACCGCTCTCTCGGACGAAACCTGTCCGCCGACGTTCACGCCGGTCTGCAACGAGTAGCCGCTGACGATGGACGCCACGTCCACGAACACCGGCAGGTCCACGTAGCGGAGCTTGACGATGTTGAGGAGCGTCTGCTCCTTCCACGAGTTGGCGATGGCCGTGCTGTAGTCGAAGCGGTCCACCGCCACGGTCTTGGGACCGATGTGGGTGCAGCCGGCCAAGGCGAGCGCGCCGACGAGCGCGGCGGCGACGAGGCTTTGTGGGCGCTGGTTTTTCACTGTCCGGTCCTTTCTCTGGTTGTTGGCTGTTGCGCCGGTAAAGGCGCAGGCCACCCTCCGTCACCGGTTCTCTTCGAAGACTGCCTTCACCTTTCCCTTGCGGACCGCGCGGTCGAGGGCGGCGTGGTCCTTCTCGTTCTGGTCGGCGTAGGCCACCGAGAAGGCCGCGATGGCCCGGTCGAAGGCGTCGCTCTTGCCCATGTACCCGCTGAGCATGGCGGAGTTCCCGGCGCGAGCATGGGAGAGGGCGAGGGCCCTTGCGCACCATCCGGCGTAGATATCCATCTCGGCTTGGCCGAAGGTCTCCACCATGATGCTGATCTTCATGTCCCTCAACTGGCGGAAGAAGTAGTGGCGCTTGGGTCCCTGGCTCCACCCGAGGAAGATGTCGCTGGCGGGCTGCATGAGCCGGTAGCCGTTCACCACGCGCTGGCCGTTGTTCGGGAAGACGCTCGGGCCCGCGTATGGCTCCAGGACCGAGGCGCGCGCCTCCTTGACCTGGAGGAACAGCGGGTCGCCCTCGCCAGCCGTGAAGAGGAGCACCCAGCAGAGAGTGCCGACGCTGCCGACCCCGACCACCTTGATGGCCGCGTCCCGGAGCTCGTAGCGGTCCAGCAGGGACTGGTAGGAACCGGGAAGGGTCGCGCGGTACGCTGCGAGCGTGTCATGGACGGCCTGCTGGACCTCACCCGGCGGATGGCCCTCGGCGTGGAAGATGGTCGGGAGCTGGTCCTTGATGACCGGTTTGTCCCCCTTGTGCTCCACGAGCTTCGGGAACATCTCCTCGCCGCGGCTCTTCGCCTGCTCCTGCGCGATGCGCTTGACGGCCCGCTTGCGGAGGTTGGGGTCGAGGCCCGCAATCAGCTCGTCCGCCCCCAGCGCCCGGTACCACAGCTCCAGCGTCTTCATCTGGCTGAACTCGGCCATGCCCTCGCGGTAGCTGCGGACGCAGGTCAGGACCACGTCCTTGGCCACGCTGTCCTTCAGGCCCTTGTCCCTGCACGCCACGACGAAGCTCGCGGCGAGGCGCTTGACGTCCCACTCCCAAGGTGCCGGGAGGGTCTCGTCGAGGTCGTTGATAGAGAAGATGATCTTCCGCTCCGGGGTGGCGAATCCGCCGAAATTGCAGAGGTGGGCGTCTCCACAGGCCTGCACGCGGATCCCGCTGGACGGCGTGGACGCCAGGTCGGCCGCCATCGTCAGCGCCGCCCCCCGGTAGAACGTGAACGCGGAGCGCACCATGCGCCCGTGACGGAGGGGCAGCAGGTCGGGCATGCGTCCCTTCTCCGCCTCCAGGATCAGTTCGACCGCGTCGCGCCGGTCGGAGGGGGCCTTCCAGGCGGCGTGTGCATCGCGGGGGCAGGCCGCCCGCAGGGCCTTGCCCGCGGCATAGTGGTCTGCCCGCGACCGCGGCTGGACAGGTCGTTTGTGGGACTCGGAACCCACTCGACCGGGCCGCCTCGACGATCTCACCGGGAGCTTCTCGCCTGCGCTCATTGGGGTACTCCTCCTATTCGCTTCGATCCACAACTGATCTCTGCTGCACAAAGCCCTCCTCCGCGATTGGCGGAGGGTGTGGATCTCCACCCGGTGTTTCCCCGGATGAATCCTTTCTCGACGCCCGGAGGGAAAGGGCGTTGTGCTTTTTCCCTCCGGCTGCGCGTATCGCTCAGTCCGAAACCGCCTTCCTGGCGGCGGCTTCCGCGCGAGCGGCATCCGCCTCCGCTTTGATGGCGGCTCCGATCGCCTTCACATCGACGGTGACCTTGACGATCTTGCCGGTGAAGGCGTTGTCGCGTTCCTTGTAGTCCGCGGTGACCGGCGTGGCGTCATCCACCCCGACGCCCGCCGTCTCGTCGGCCGAGAAGATCATCGCCTCGGTGCGCTCGATCCGGCCGCCGGCGACCTTCTCGCCGTTCACCAGGATCGTGGCAATGCCGCCCTTGCCGAGGCCGCCGCCGTCGTAGTCGAAGTCAATACGGATGGTGGCCTTGCCCGCCGCCACCGCGTGCTTGGCCGCGACCTTGAACTCCTGCAGCCCGAGGAAGTTGTAGGTGTAGGTCGGCTTTCCGTCCTTGAGGTACAGGCTCCAGCCGCCGAAGCGGCCCCCCTGGGCGATGATCACGCCGTTGGCGCCACCCTGCGGGATCTCGACGTCGGCGGTGATCGAGAGCGACCGGTTCTTGATGTTGATGAACACGTTCTCGCTCATCGAGTCCATCCCCGGGGAGAGCGTGAGCGACGTGCGGTCGCCCATGAGGTCCGGCCGTCCCGCGGAGGCCGCGCTGATGCGCTCGAAGACCCGGTCGTCTATGGGCAGCACGCGATACTTGGTCGCCTCCTGGATGAAGAGGTCCTGCATCTCCTTGAGCTTCGCCGGATCAGCCGCGGCCAGGTCGTTGGCGAGGCTGAAGTCTTTGGTCGTATCGTAAAGCTCCCACTTGTCATCCTGCAGCTTGCACCGGGGCACTCTTTCCCACGGTGCCCTGTGGATGGTCGCGGCATACCACCCGTCGTGATAGATGGCGCGATTGCCGAAGATCTCGAAATACTGGGTCTTGTGCGGGCTCTTCGCAACGGGCTGGTCGAAGGAGTACACCATGCTCACGCCTTCGATCGGCGTCTGAACGGTGCCGTCGACGCTCTTGGGCTCGGGGAGGCTGGCGGCTTCGAGCACGGTGGGCGCGACGTCAATGACGTGGTGCCACTGCGAGCGGATCTGGTTGGCGGCCTTGATGCGCTTGGGCCAGGAGATGATCAGGCCGTTGCGGGTGCCGCCGTAGTTGGAGGGGATCTGCTTGGTCCACATGAACGGTGTATCCCCCGCCACGGCCCAACCCGCGGCCATGTGCGGATAGGTGGTCGGCCCGCCCCACTCGTCGTAGTGCTTGAGCATGTCCTGCACGGTCTCCTGGACCCCGTTGAAGTAGGTCATCTCGCTGAACATCCCGTCCATACCGCCCTCGGCGCTCGTCCCGTTGTCGCCGAGAATGAAGAAGATGAGGGTGTTGTCGAGCTGACCGGTCTCGCCGACGGCATCGAACAGCCGGCCGATCTCGTGGTCGCAGTACTCCCCGAAAGCGGCGTAGACCCCCATCTGCCGGGCGAAGAGCTTCTTCTGGTCGGGGGTCAGTGTGCTCCAGTCCTTGATCGCCTCGGGCTTCGCGGCGAGCTTCGTCCCCGGAGGGACGACACCCAGCTTGATCTGGCGGGCGAGAGTCTCCTCGCGCAGCTTGTCCCACCCCTGGTCGAACTTGCCCTTGTACTTGGCGATCCACTCCTTGGGCACCTGGTGCGGGGCGTGGGTGGCGCCGGGCGCGAAGTAGATGAAGAACGGCTTGTCCGGCGTGAGCGCCTTCTGGAACTTCATCCAGGCGATCGCCTTGTCCGTCATGTCGGTCATGAAGTTGTAGCCCGGGTAGTGGGGGGTTGGGATCCGGGTCATCCCGTCGTAGAGCGTGGGATTCCACTGGTCGGTCTCGCCGCCGTAGAAGCCGTAGAACTTGTCGAAGCCGGAGCGCGTCGGCCAGCGGTCAGTCGGACCGGATGGGCTGACCTCCCACGGCGCGGTCTCGTGGTTCTTGCCGAAGAAGGCCGTGCTGTAGCCGTTCAGGCGCAGCATCTGCGCCAGCTCGGCATCGTTGTTCGGCCGCTGCCCGGTGTTGCCCGGAAACCCCGTGGCGGTTTCCGTGATGCTGCCCATGTTCCCCGTGTGGTGGTTGCGGCCGGTGAGCAGCGCCATCCGCGTGGGTGAGCAGAGCGCGGTGGTGTGGAACTCGTTGTAGCGCAGTCCCTGAGTGGCCAGCCGGTCGGCGGTGGGCATGTGCACCGGCCCGCCGAAGGCGCTGGGCATGCCGAAGCCCATGTCGTCCACGAGGACGATGAGCACGTTCGGGGCGCCCTCGGGTGCCTTGACCTCGAAGCGAGGCGGGGCCTTGGCGTCGCGGACGTCGAGCACGGTGCTGTGCGGATACTGGGGTTCCGCGATCGGCAGCACCGTGCGGTCCGGTTGGGCTGCGGCAGGAGGCTGTTGCGCCAGCGCGGGCACGACAACGAATCCGGTCGCAGCAAGGAGCAGAACACAGGCAACCTTCTTCATGTTCATGATGGGGTAACTCCTCTCTTTTCGCATTTCGTGCGATTCACTCGCTAACACTTGCGCCGTTCCAATCACCCGCCGAGCTTCTTGTACCCGGTGTTCTCGATCGCGACGGCGAGGTTCTGCGAAGCGACGTCGAGGTGGATCACTGCCGGGTACACGGTGCCGTCAGGCAACGATCCAAACGAGACCTTCAACCCGACCGCGTCCTTGGCGTTGTCGGTGAACGTGGCGACCGTCAGGCCGGAGATCGTGTTCGTCGCGGCGTTCAGGTCGATCGTGAGCGAGTCACCCGCCTTCAGGTAGTCCTTGATGACCACCGCGACCATCCCCTTCGCATCGGGCGGGATGACGGACAGCTTTTCGGCATCCTTCGCGGCCTGGATGCGCGCCGGGTCGGGGGGAACGTACTGCTTCACGAGCGCCACCGCTTCCTTCGTCGACTCAGAGATCTCCTCCTTCTTGTTCTCAACGATCTTTCCCCGCACTCCCCGCTTCTTCTT
>DATKMD010000110.1:0-4530 GCA_035542075.1 Thermoanaerobaculaceae bacterium | reverse complement strand
GAGGTCTCCGCGCGTTCCAGGCTCCGAAACTCCCTTTCAACTGCCACGCCGTGGCGAACGGCCCGTGCGTCAAGCGGGCGGGCGACGAGGTTTGTGCTCTGTCCAGCGCAGCCAACATGTCACCCGGCAGGTCGGGCCGATCACCGGGCGCCAGCGGTAAGGCCCGCGTCCTCGTGCGTGGTCTGCGGGTTACAGGATGTCGGCCAGACGGTCGCGCAAGGTGTTCATCGGGCCCGCAGGCTGGAATGGCGCTCTTCCTTGAAGCTGGGATCCGCTGGACCTGGGCGAGCTGGACGAGGACGTGGGGAGCTGAAAGAGGATTCCAGTCCCACCCGGGCCGGTCGCCCGGGGCCCGCCGTGGCAGGGCTCGCTTCGAATGGTCGGAGCAATCCATTCTCGGGGTCCGCGCACCATCGACGCGGACCGGATCACCCCAGCGTTGGATCGGGGAGGCCGAAGTACCGAAGGATCTAGGCTCTCGGCACCAACAGGGACGGATGAACGCGGCAGCCAGGATTGCGGCTGACACCGCGCCGCCTTCCAAGGAGATCCTCGAGCAAGCGCTCGGCTCCTCATCGCACCAGGATGTCCGCGCAGCGGATCGTCCGCCCTCCCGCCGATACCTCCAGGCTGGGCCAGTTGGGCATCTCGGTCAGGACTTCTTGACCGGCCGACGTCACCAGGATCGAGTCCTCGACCTTCGTCCCGGCCAGGCTCGGGTTCCAGGAGAACAGCTGGTTCTCCTGCACCACCGCGCGGCAGCCGTGGTCAGCGATGTAGTCGCGACAAGCGTATCCGAGAGCCCCGCCCTGGTGGTGCCGCTTCCACTCATCCGGGAACCCGGTGGCGGCGTAGGCCGCCACGCCCGCGGCGAAGACGTCCGAGGCGACGACGCCGGGGCGCGTTGCGGCGATGAACGCGGCGTTGACCCGCGCGCAGGCGGCGTAGCGGCGGCGCAACTCGGCGTCCGGCTCCCCAAAGCAGATCATCCGGGAGATGGAAGTGATGAGGCCGTGCTGCTGCGAGCAGCGCACGAGTAGCGCAAGTCGTGCGAGCTTGCGGCCGGTGGGGGCCGGGTGGCGATAGGCGGCGATGCGTTCGTCGAAGGCGACCAGCACCACTGGGGCGTCGCCGCCCGCACGGAGGCAACTGGCGGCCAGCAGGGCGGCAGCCTCGTGCTCGGTCATCCCCGGCCGGATCTCGCGGCAAACGGCCTCGAAAGACTTCGCCGAGGCACGGGCAGCGTGGCGCGCCCGGACCACCTCCTCGGGCGTGAGCACGTACCGGAGCGCGGCCAGCTCCAAGCTGCGATCCTCGAACCCGGGCGCTGGGGAGTCGGCGGCCATGCGCCGTCCCGCGCGCAGCTCGTCGACGGCATCCTGCCCAGCCAGCCCGCCCCAGGCGAAGGAGACGAGCTCGAATCCCAACCCGCCCAGCTCCTCCTCCATGATTCGGTAGCGCTCGATCTCCGAGAGGACCGCCACCAAGCGGTCGCGGGTGATGAGAAGGTCAGCGACCCCCCGCTCCGCACAGCGTTCGACGGTGCTGTTGCCGCCGCAGGTGAGCCAGGCAAAGCTGGCGCGCAGCCTCAGGAGCACGCCCGCGTACTGGTAGCGCTCCAAGAACCCCCGCAAGCGCCCGATCTTCGCCGCCAGCTCGGCGTTCGTGGTCACCGGCGACTCCTTTCGTCCTCGTACCCCGGCGCGGGCGCCGGGCTCCTCCTAGCCGAGGAGCTCTCGCACGAGACACCCTCTGTCAAACCCTCGCTCAGCCGGAGGCGACCCGGAAAGGGCAGCAGCGAGCTGGAGCGAGGGGTCATGGAGGCGGGTTCCCACCTGAGGGGCGCGGCCGCATTCAGCCCGCGAAGATCTGCTCCCGCACGAGCTTGAGCATCTCGGTGACCGACCCGCGCTCGACCAGGGCATCGAGCCGGGCCACGCCGATCCGGTCCACCAGGGCGGAGAACCGCTCCATGTAGAGGATGCTCTCCCGGACCGCCTCGAACTGGTTCTCGCGGTAGGGGAAGATGTCCACCGAGATCCACCCGTCGTAGGCGCGCTTCTTCAGGACCCAGAACACCTCCAGCCACTCGATGAGGTGGACCGAGCCGACGATCATGTCGTCGTCCCACGTGCCGTAGTTGTCGTTGACGTGCACGTTGAAGAGGCGCTCGCTGCGAAGGGCCATGTCCAGGTCGCGGGCCATGTTCCCGCCTGCGGCCAGGGTGTGTCCCACATCGATGGTGAGCCCCACGTTCTTGCGCCCGACCTCGCTGCAGGCGAGCAGCGCGGTGGGCACGGTGTCGATGAGCGAGCGGTTGCGCGGCTCCCGCGGCTTGGGCTCGAGCGCGATGTGCAGGTCGGGAGCGTGGTCGCACAGCTGGCGCACCGAGTCGACGAACAAGTCAAACTGGCGGCGGTAGTCGGTCTGGAACGGATAGTCGAACCCGTCCTGGCCGGTCCAGAGGTTGTACCCGGCGGCCCGGATCGAGCGGGCGAAGTCGAGGCCTCTCCTGGTGTCGGAGATGGCGCGCTCGCGCACCGCCGCGTTGGGCGACGAGAGAGAGCCGAACATCCACTTCTGCTCGCCGAAGAGCGATGAGTTGACGAAGGTCGGCTGGAACCCGAATCGCGAGAGCAGCGGCAACAGCTGCCTCTCGTCGGACTCCACCCCGCCTTCCGTCGAATAGGAGAGCTCCACCCCGTCGAGCACCCCGAGCTTGGCCAGCTCCGAGAGGATCTCCTCGTAGGGGTAGTCGCGCTTGTAGCCGCAGCGCATGAAGCGATCGCCGATCTGGTTCAGCGAGCCGGTGATGGTGCTGTAGCGGAATGACTTTCCCATGGGACCCTCCGCGCGATGAATACTCCCGTTGGTCGGTCACGGACAAGCCCATTGCAGGGAGAGGCGCGAGGTTTGTCGGGAACTACGCCGATTGCTCACTGGACTGCCGGCCGACCCTGCGGCGGGATGTCAACGTGCATGGCGAGATTGCCAGAATAAGACTGTGAGATCAAGTTGATGCGCCAGATTCGTTGACGCGCGTAGACGACGCGCGTAGAGTCCCCCGCTACCGTGAAGCGGTGATTGCATCGGCCCGCGCTGGCTCGTGCCATGTACCGACCGACGAGGAATGACGTTGCAAAGCTCGCCAAAGTGTCGAGCGCGACCGTCTCCTATGTCTTGAACAACGGTCCGCGCCCGGTATCCAAGGCCACCCGCGCTCGGGTGCAGGCGGCCATCAAGAAGCTGAAGTACCATCCGCACGCAGTCGCCCGGAGCCTCTCCAGGGGCAGGACGCAGACGGTGGGCTTCCTCGCGCCCAGCCTCCTCCCGGCCTTCCAGGCCCATCTGGTCGACGCGGTCGAGGAGAACCTGGCCCGCCGCGGCTACGGCCTCATCATCGCCAGCAGCCACGAGGACTCCGCTCACGAGATTCAGGTGCTGAACACGCTCGTGAGCCGCGGGGTGGATGGGCTGCTCCTCGTGCCCACGTCTTCCGGCAACGTCGAGAAATTCCACGAGCTCGTCGGGCGCGGCCTGCCGCTCGTCTTCGTCGATCGGTACGTAGCAGGCGTCCCCGCCGACGTGGTGACCACCGACAATGTAGAGGCCGCACGGCACGCCACCCATTACCTGCTCCACAAGGGGTGCAAGCGCCTCCTGTGCATTTCGTTCAGCCAGGAGGCCTCCTCGGCCATCGATCGGGTGAAGGGCTTTCGCGAAGCGCTGTCGGAACACGGCCTAAATCCCCAGGCGCATCCCGTTCTCCACGTTCGCTACGCGGCGGGCGAGTCGGTGAGCGAGCGGCTGCGCGCCCACCTGGCGCGTTCGGGCGCGCCGGACGGAATCCTCTGCACCACCGACGGGTTCGTCATCGAGACCGTTCGCTTCCTGCGATCACAGGGGATCCCGGTGCCGGGTCAGACGCAGGTGACCGGGGGCTTCTTCGTGTCCGGCTGGAACGAGATCCTGGACCCGCCCCTGGCTATCGTCAGCCAGAACTTCCGGGCCATCGCCGACCACGCGGTCCGCTTCCTGCTCGAACGGATCGAGGAGGTGGAGCCTTCGCCGGCCCCCCGGATCCAGCTGGTCCCAGCCACGTACCTGCACGAATAGCCGTTCCGGCCGCGCACCGCGCGGCGAGGAGGACGTCGAAGAGGAGGTGAACCGCAGGAGGGAGCGTTCCGAACTCCGGCTTATGCGCCCGGAAGCAGTGGTTCCGTAGACCCGTTTCAGAACGAACGAGAGGTGCGATCGTGAAAAGGCACGGCATTTCGATGATGGTGTTCGCCCTAGTGGGCGTACTGATCTCCCTGGTCCCGAACGCAGCACGGGCCGCGGACAAGAAGATGAAGATCGGCGTCTCCATGGATTCACTGGAGGCGGCGTTCTGGTTGGCCAACGAGAAGGCCATGAAGGCCGAGGCGGCCAAGCTGGGAGTGGAGTACGTGCTGGTGATCGCGGAGGGCGACGCCAACAAGCAGAACCAGCAGGTCGAGAACCTCATCGCCCAGGGGGCCAAGGCCATCG
>DATKMD010000109.1:0-22049 GCA_035542075.1 Thermoanaerobaculaceae bacterium | reverse complement strand
GCCCCTGCTTGGATCGTTCTGCAACCGCTTCCTCGTGAAGATCTGGCCGTTCACCCACCTCGCGCTCACCAACTTCATCGTGGCTCATGTTCCGTGGCGAAGGAGGAGGGGTGAGCCGGAACCGGTCGTATCGGTGGTCGTGCCTGCTCGCAACGAGGCGGGCAACATCGCCAGCATCCTCGAGCGCACCCCCGAGATGGGAAGCGGCACCGAGCTGGTTTTCGTCGAGGGGCACTCCAGCGACGACACCTACGAGGTCATCGAAGAGGAAATCGCGAACTTTCCCGAGCGACGCTGCCAGCTCCTCCGCCAGAGCGGAAACGGGAAGGGCGACGCGGTGAGGCTCGGCTTCGCACGTGCAGCCGGGGATGCGGTCATGATCCTGGATGCGGACCTCACGGTACCCCCCGAGGACCTGCCGCGCTTCTACCGCGCGCTGCTGGAGGGCAAGGGAGAGTTCATCAACGGCGTCCGCCTCGTCTACCCGATGGAGCGGCAGGCCATGCGACTCGCCAACCTCGTGGGCAACAAGCTGTTCAGCGTCGCCTTCTCCTGGCTCCTCGGGCAGCCGATCAAGGACACGCTGTGCGGCACCAAGGTGCTGTGGAAGCGCGACTATGAGTCGATCGCCGCCAACCGTTCGTACTTTGGCGAGTTCGATCCGTTCGGGGACTTCGACCTGCTCTTCGGTGCTGCCCGGCTCAACCTCAAGATCGCAGAGCTGCCGATTCGATACCGCGAGCGCACGTACGGCACGACCAATATCCGGCGCTGGAGGCACGGCTGGATGCTGCTGAAGATGGTTGCCTTCGCCGCTGGGCGCCTGAAGTTCGTCTAGGTTTGGTCCGGATGGCGACGGACGACCCGGAGGAGAAACCAGTCCTGGATGATCGTCGCCCTGCCGACTCGTCGCCAGGGCGCGTCACGTGGCTAGCCCTGTCGGCGCTTGCGTTCTACGGTGCTTTTCTCTGGGCGTTCCGCCCCGCCACGCCGTTCGAGTGGGATGAGGTCTTGGCCTTGCGCGGGGTCGTCCACTACGACGTGGCTGCGCACGCGCCGCAGCCCCCGGGGATCCCCGCATACATCGGAACGGCCAAGGCCGTGAACTGGCTCGTGGGCGATCCCCTGGCGGCGCTGCAGATCGTGGGGATCCTGGCTGCGCTCGTCACGCTCGCGTCGGTGTGGTGGCTGTCGCGGCGGCTGGGTGCGACCCCGCCGATGGCCGGGGCCGCTGCGGCGCTGCTCGTCGGCAGCCCGGGCTTCGCCTTCATGGCCAACGTAGGAAGCTCGGACGTGACGGGAGCCGCGGTCGGCCTCGCGACCGTCCTGGCCTTGATGGCTGCAGTGGAGAGGCCTCAGCTGCTGCCGCTCGCGGGCGCCGTGGCCGGGCTCGCGATCGGCGTGCGTCCCCAGATCGCTGCGGTTTTTGGCCCGGCGCTGGTTTGGGCCGTGGCCCGTGCGGTCCGGGAACGGCGGTGGGGGCGGCTCGCGCTCACCGCGGGCCTCGGGTTCGTGGTGGTGGCAGCGTGCTGGGTGCCGGCGATCCTCGCAACCGGAGCTCACCGTTGGCTGCAAGCCACCACCAACCAGGTCCGCTACATGGCGAAGGTGGAGCATTCCTACCGCCTGCCTGCCGCCCCCCTCGCCGACGCCCTGCAGCACTGGTTCGTGCAGGCGCTCGTCGGGTGGCCGTTCGCCGTCCCCTTCTGGCTGCTGGTCGTGGTCGGGTTTGTGGTCCTCGTCCGCACGGGCCGCGGACGCCTCGCAGTCGCGACCACCCTCGCAGCCGGGGCCTACCTCGTGAGTGCGCTGTTCACCATGAACATGACGGCCTCGCTTCGCTACCTGCTGCCGGCCATGCCGTTCCTGGCGATACTGGCGGCGGGGGGCGTCGGCGCACGCAGCGCAACTGTGAGACGCTCGGTCGGGGCGCTGGTGGCCCTGTGGTGCGTCGCGGCGCTCGGTTGGACGTACCCGGCGCTCCGCGAGCGTCTCAGGCCCGCACCCGTGTGGGCCGCCCTGACCTGGGTGCGAGCGAACTTCGATCCGGCCCACACCCGCATCATCTACCACGGCGTGGCCACGCCACACGTCGAGTACGTGCTCGGGAGCAGCGGCTTTCGCGTCGACGCGCTGGGCAAGACGCCGGTGTTCGAGGAGTCGGAGAAGGGCGCGGTGCAGACGTTGTTCGTGACCCCGCTCCCTGTTCCGGGTGCGGACCTTCTGTTCGAGGCGCACTGCCGGACCGAGCGCGTTGTCCAGCTCGCCTGGGGGAGGTACGGCTCGTGCGCCGTGAGCCGCCTGCGGACCTCCACGGAACCTACCTTTTCCCCCGAATGGCAGGTCCGACTCGACGGCTGGCAGCTCGTGGGGACCGGCCACATCCATCTCCCGGTCGGCTCGAAGCCCGCCCTGGTCAGGGTGTGCGCCGGGTGGGAGGCGCTCACGCTGCACCGTCCTGGAGGTGGGGCCGAGCCGATCAAGCCAAGGGGGTGCATTTCGGTTCCACTGATGCCGGGTCCGGCCGGCGAGCTCTCGGTCACCGCGCCTTCCGGTTCGGCCACTCTCGTCCCGCCGGTTCAGGTCCTGCCACTCGAGGCGCTGGCGACCACCGATCGGCTGGCCCCGGCCTACATGGTCCCCCTGGTGGCACGGACGCCGGGCCACGCCGGTTCCTTCTGGCGCACCGACCTCGTGGTCGTCAACCCCCAGAAGCACCCGCTGCGGGTCACGGCTCAGTTCCTTCCGACCGGGACCGACAACGCCGCAGCGGCGACGGTTGCCGAGACGCTCGCACCGGGTCAGATCGTCGACATACCGGATGTCCTGACGCTGCGGCAGTTCGAGGGCCTCGGCACGCTCGGGGCGATGCTCGTCCACGCCACGGATCCGGCTGGCGCGTGCACCGGTGATCGCTGCAACTTCCTGGTCCTCTCCCGCACCTACAACACCAGCGCGTCGCCGGGGAGCTGGCGCGCGGTCGAGTGGCTTGCCGGCGTCGCGGCGGCCGACGCAATACGGCGCGGTGACAGGGCGGTGTTCACGCGGGTCTCGAACAACTCGGCCGTGCGGACGAGTGTGGGTCTGGCCTCGTGGTCTGCGGAGCCGATGCGCGTGAGCGTCAAGATCCTTCGAGCGGACGGGACGGTCGTCCAGAGCCTGGACCTCGAGTTGCCGCCGTTCGGCCACCTCCACATCCCGATCGGTCCGCAGTTCACCAACGGAAGGGTCGAGGTAGCGATCCTCTCCGGCGGCGAGCGCGCCGTCGTGGTTCCGTACACGTCGGCGGTCGAAAGCACGAGCGGCCTGCCGGCGCACCTCCTTCCCGAGCGGATCCGGGGGGTCATGGCAGGGAGAGAAGCACCCCCCCTGCCCGGAACCGTGCCCCCGGATTGAGCCGGCGCCCGTGACGGTGGTGCTACGCTGCCGCCCCGACGGAGGGGGTGTGCCGGACGGCGTGAACGTCGCGGAGAGTGAGGGGAGCACGATTTCCGGCGAAGCGCGGCGCGGAGTGTTTCTCGAGGCCCTGGTGCTGGCGCTGCTGTTCTCTGCCTACCTCGGGATGGTGCGTCACTTCTCGAGCGACGTACCCGGCGGCTCCGACTGGTGGGGCTACGTCTCCGAGGCCGTGAGGTTGAGCCATGGGCGGCTCTACGAGCGCGAGAACGTTCTCTCCCGGTTCGGTCTGCCCGAGGATTCCGGCCTCACCTTCCCACTCGCCTACGTCCCCAAGGGGCCGGAAGGCACCGTTCCCACATACCCCTTCGGTTACCCCCTACTGATGGCCGTCGCGATCAGGATCGCGGGCATGCAGGCCGCGTTCTGGGTGACCCCGATCCTGGCGGCGGGTGCCGTGCTGCTGACCTACTGGTTGGGTCGGGCGCTCCTCGGGCGGGCCGGCGGCGCAATCGCGGCGCTGTTCCTGGGGGTGCTGGCGAACTTCTTCTTGGGTGCGTTCCAGCCGTGGAGCGACGTGCCCGCAACGTTCTTCGTCGCTCTCGTCCTGGTGGCCCTGCTCGCGATGCACCCCGGAGTGGGGGCCGACGTGCTCCTCGGTGCCGCGCTCGGCTTCGGCGTCTGGGTGCGGCCCAACCTGGGTCTGGTGATCGGCGTGGTCGGTGTGTGGCTGATCGCACGGCGGGAGTGGCGCAGGCTGGTGCGCGTGGCCCTCGCAGTGGCACCGTTCCTGCTGATCGAGGCGCTGGTGAACTGGAACCTGTTCGGGGCACCTTGGAAGACGGGCTACGGCCACCTCGCGTTCGGTGGTCCGCTTGCGGACTCCCTGGGGCGCGGCGGGCGCCACCTGCTGCGCCTCAACCTCCAGCAGGCCGGTGTGGGACTGGCATTGTTCGCGCTCGCGCTGCTGTGGAACCGGCTGGTTGTGGCGCAGCGACTGCTGCTGGCGGGTGTGTTCGTCGCGCTCCTCCTGCTCTTTGCCGGGTACCGCTGGGACAACGCCTGGTGGTACTTCCGGTTCCTCCTGCCCGCCATGCCGGCGGTCGTGGTCCTCGAGGCCGGACTCCTGGTCCGTCTGGCCGATCCGGGGCGGTGGCGTCGCCTGCGCCTCGCCGCCGCGACTGTCGCAACGTGCGCCGTTGCCTTCGGGTCGCTGCGCTACGCGTACACGAAGGGCGTCTTCATCGCCAAGGAGGGGGAGCAGCACTACCCGCAGGCGGCGGCATTCGTGGAACGCGAAGCGCACCAGCCTGCGCTCGTGCTGGCCATGCAGCACAGCGGGTCCCTGAGGTACTACACGAAGCTCGCCATCGCGCGCTACGACCTTGGCTCACCCGAGTGGCTGACCGAAACACTGGTGAAGGTGGCCCGCGCCGGGGGCAACGTGTACCTGGCCGGCGACGCGTGGGAGATCCAGAGGATCGTGAACGGCGGGAGAGGGTTTCTGCTGGCCGGCGCGGAGCGACACGGGGGACCGGGCGATCTGAGCCTCTTCCGCCTGAACCCTGACCGGATTGCCGAGAGGCTTCGGCGCGGGTCTGAAGGGCACGGGGCGAGCGCGGGAGGCGCTGTGTTCAGCGGCGCGTGGACGAGGGGCGTGGATGCCTGGAGTCTGCACGGCGTCGGGACCATTGACTTGCCGGTCGGGGCCGACCCCGCACTGGCCCGGTTGTGTGCTGGCCAGGAACCGTTGCCGCTGCGGCGGCGAGGCCTCCCCGAGACAACCGTGGCCCCGGGCCGGTGCGCCGATGTGCCTCTCTTGCCGGGCCGCTCGGGGCGGCTGTCCGTCGCCCCCCTGGGCGAGAAGGCGGTGACCCTGCCGCCCGTGCTGCTTCTCCCTACGTCGGCCCTCCGATTCCAGGATCAGCTTTCCACCGTCTACATGGTGCCGCAGGTCGCCCACGTCGCCGGGCAGGGGGGGACCTTCTGGCAAACCGATGTGTTCCTGGTGAACCCCCAGAAGCAGCCCCTGCCGGTGACCGGTCTCTTTCTTCCCACCGGACAGGACAACCGCGGAGCGTTCGTGGCGACCGGAGCGCTCGCCCCGGGGGCGGTCACTTCCCTGCGCGATGTCCTTGGGCTTCGCGAGTTTGCGTGGGTCGGGCGGCTCGGTGCGATGCTCGTGGTCGCGGGTGCACCCGGAGCGCCATGCACGGCCGAAGAGTGTCGTTTCCTCCTGTATTCCCGGACCTTCAACGTGGTAGCCCCGCAGGATTCGCCCGACGCCGACGAGTGGCTGCCGGGGCTCCCCTTCGAGGCGGGCATGGCAGGGGGACGCGCTTCGTTCCCGAACGTGACCGGGGGCCGCAGCGCCCGCCTGAGCGTGGGCATGGCCTCGTGGACGCCCGAACCGGTGCGGGTCCTGGTGCGCAGCCAGCCGGGCGACAGCGGCGAGCAGGTGCGAGAGGAGATGGTCCCGGCGTTTGGCCACCTGCAGATCCGGATGGGGCCGTGGTCGCAGGGTGGCAAGGTCGAGGTCGAGATCGTCGGGGCGCCCCCAGGAGTGCGGCTGTTCGCGTACGTGTCTGTGGTCGACGGCGAGACCGGCGCGGTCTGCCACCAGCTTCCCGACCGCGTGACGCTCGGGGATGCTGGCGAACTTCCCCCTATGCCGCGAGTGCTCTCAAGTGGGTTCAGACGTGACCTCTGACACGCGGCGGCCGGCCGCACTGCTCTTCGACCTGGATGGGACGCTGGCCGACTCGTTCGCGGCAATCAGGGATGCCCTGAACGCTGCGCTGCGCGAGCACGGGCTGGCCGAGTACGACCTCGCGTGGGTGAAGACTCACGTGGGCCGAGGTGCTCCGGAGCTCGTGCGCGACGCGGTCGGACCCGGAGCCGACGAAGCGTTGCAGCGCTCCGTGGGTGCGAGGTTCGGGGCGCACTACCGCGAGATCTACCTGGACCAGACGCCACCGCTGCCGGGAGCACAGGCCGTGCTTGCGTTCGCGGCGGCGAGGGTGGGCCCGAGGGTGGCGGTCATCTCCAACAAGTACGAGGAGCTGTGCCGGGCGTGGCTGGCCCACTGGGGGCTGGCACCTCACGTGACCGTCGTCGTGGGGTCCGATACCTTCGGCGTGCGCAAGCCGGACCCGAAGACGCTGCTGCCGGTGCTGGCGGGCTTCGGCGTGGCACCGGCCGACGCCTTGATGGTCGGGGACATGGAGGTGGACGTCGCGACGGCGCGTGCGGCCGGTGTCCCGATGGTCGGCGTACAGGCGGACGCCGCCGCGGCCCGAGCGATGCTCGCAGCGGGTGCGGCGGCGGTCCTGGGCGCTCTCGGAGACCTGCCGGGCTGGCTCGTGGAGCACGGCACCGGCTGGCGGTAACATGAGGCGGTGAAAGGGGAGCCGGATGGCTGATCGGCTGCGCGTGGCGTTGGTGTTCGGCGGGCGGTCAGGGGAGCACGAAGTGTCCGTTGTTTCAGCCCGCTCGGTCGCCGAGGCGCTCGACGGCAAACGCTACGAGATCATTCCGATGGCGATCGCCCGCTCCGGACTGTGGGCTGAACCCACCCGCGCTGCACGCCTTCTCGACGAGGCCGGGGCGACTCCCGACCGGGTTCCCCTGTTCGAGGGATCGTCACGGCTCGACCCGCGGCTCGTGAAGGGCACGGTGGACGTCGTGCTGCCGGTCCTCCACGGGCCTTTCGGCGAGGACGGCACCATCCAGGGCCTCTGCGAGATGCTCGACCTGCCCTACGTCGGGAGCAACGTGGAGTCAAGCGCGGTCACGATGGACAAGGTCACCAGCAAGCGGCTGTTCCGCGCGGCCGGTCTCCCGACCCCGGGCTGGGCCACGGTGAGCGCCCCCGAGTGGGGGAACGCGAAGGCGGCGTGCGAGGAGCGCTGCCTGGCCCTGCCGCTTCCGCTGTTCGTCAAGCCCGCTCGCCTCGGGTCCTCGGTCGGGATCACCAAGGTCAAGCACGCGGGTGAACTCGCGTCTGCCGTCGAGGTCGCCCTTTCGTACGACGACCTGGTGATCGTCGAGGAGGGGATCCCGGGACGCGAAATCGAGGTGGCGGTGCTGGAGGGCCAGCCGCCGATCGCCAGCGTCCCCGGAGAGATCGTGCCCGGCCGGGAGTTCTACGACTACGCCGACAAGTACCTGGAGACCACCTGCCAACTGCTGGCCCCTGCCGAGCTGGAGCCCGCTCAGGTTGCCGAGGTCCAGCGGCTGGCTCTGGCGGCGTTCGTGACTCTCGGATGCGAGGGGATGGCACGGGCCGATTTCCTTCTGGACAAACGCGACGGGCGCTTCCTGGTCAACGAGTTGAACACGATCCCGGGGTTCACCGCGATCTCCATGTACCCGAGGCTGTTGAAGCTCTCGGGTGTGAGCTACCTGCAGCTCCTGGACAGGTTGATCGGCCTCGCCCTGGCGCGTCACGAACGCCGCAGGCGCTTCGCCGAGGCAGCGTTGCGACCGCTCTCCGAGCGCTCCCGCTGAAACCGGCGATGAGACGCCGTCCAGGAACGACCGCTTGAACCGGGCGCGGCGAGCGCGTAGGATGCACTTTGTGAATTTCTTCATTTGCGGCCAACCAAAGAGGAGGTCGTCATGAGCACAACCAAGGTCACGCGCGAGGAGTCCCTCGCGTACCACACCGGAAAACGCCACGGCAAGGTCTCGGTGGTCCCCACCAAGCCGTGCCTGACGCAACGGGACCTCTCCATGGCCTACACGCCAGGGGTGGCGGAGCCATGCCGCGAGATCCACCGCGACCCGGCGCTCGTCTACGAGTACACCAGCAAGGGGAATCTCGTGGCGGTGATCTCCAACGGCACCGCGGTGCTGGGTCTCGGCGACATCGGTGCGCTCGCGGGCAAGCCGGTGATGGAGGGGAAGGGCGTGCTGTTCAAGCGGTTCGCCGACATCGACGTGTTCGACATCGAGGTGGACACGCACGACCCCGACGAGGTCATCAAGTTCTGCCAGCTCATCGAGCCGACCCTCGGCGGCATCAACCTCGAGGACATCAAAGCCCCCGAGTGCTTCTACATCGAGGAGACGCTCAAGAAGACGATGAAGATCCCGGTGTTCCACGACGACCAGCACGGCACCGCGATCATCTCGGGCGCGGCGTTCCTGAACGGCCTCGAGCTGGTCGGCAAGAAGATCGACAAGGTCAAGGTGGTGTTCTGCGGGGCGGGCGCCGCGGGCATCGCGTGCGCCAAGCTCTACCTCAAGCTCGGCGTCAAGAAAGAGAACCTGTATTTCGTGGACACCAAGGGCGTGATCTACAAGGGTCGCAAGGAGGGTATGAACCCCTACAAGGAGGCGTTCGCGCAGGACACCGACGCTCGCACCCTCGCTGATGCCATTCGCGGGGCCGACGCCTTCATCGGTGTCTCCGGGCCCAACCTTGTGACGCCGGACATGCTCAAGACGATGGCCGAGGACCCGATCGTGTTCGCGATGGCCAACCCCGATCCGGAGATCACCTACGACGTGGCGGTGGCGACGCGCAAGGATGTCATCATGGCCACCGGACGCTCCGACTACCCGAACCAGGTCAACAACGTGCTCGGGTTCCCGTTCATCTTCCGCGGCGCCCTCGACGTCCGCGCCAGCGAGATCAACGAGGAGATGAAGATGGGGGCGGTGAGGGCGCTCGCCAACCTCACCAAGGAGGACGTACCCGACTCGGTGATCAAGGCGTACGGCGGCAGACCGTTCAAGTTCGGGCGCGAATACCTCATCCCCAAGCCATTCGACTACCGCGTGCTGCTGTGGGAGGCCCCGGCTGTAGCCGAGGCGGCGATCAAGACCGGCGTGGCGCGCAAGCCGTATTCCTCGAAGGAAGACTACGTGCGCGAGTTGGAGTCGCGCGTGTCGCGGATCCGGCGCGTCATGCACGTGGTGATGGACCGCGCGAAGGCCGAGCCCAAGAAGATCGTCTTTGCCGAGGGCGATCACCCGAAGATCGTGCGCGCCGCGAAGATCCTGGTCGAAGACGGCGTCTGCAAACCGATCCTGGTGGGTCCCAAGGCGTCGGTGGAGGCGCTCCTGAAGGAGTTCGAGGTCGCGAAGGACAAGGTCGAGGTCGTCGATCCGGCCTCCTACGCGAAGTTCCAGTCCTACGCAGAGGCTTTCCACAAGATGCGGTGGCGTCACGGTCTGGCCCTCGAGGATGCGGCCAAGGCGCTCAAGGATCCCGTCTACTTCGGCAACATGATGGTCCACCAGGGGGATGCCGACGGCCTGATCTCGGGCCTCACGATGCACTACCCTGGAACCATCCGACCGACCTTGCAGATCCAGCACACAAGGCCGGACGTCTCGCGCGCGGCGGGCGTGTACCTGCTCCTGCTCGAGGACCGGATGATCTTCATCGCCGACACCACGGTGACCCTGGATCCGACCGCTGAGGAGCTGGCCGAGATCGCGTACCTGGCGGCCGACGTTGCGAAGACCTACTTCGACGTGGAGCCGAAGATCGCGATGCTGTCGTACTCCAACTTCGGGTCCAACGCGGACAAGAACACCGCCAAGGTGAGGAAAGCGGTGGAGATTGCCCACGAACGGTGGCCGGAGCTGGCGATCGACGGCGAGATGCAGGCTGACACCGCCGTGGAGCCGAGCATCGCGCAGGAGACCTACCCGTTCTCCGCGATCCAAGGTGACGCCAACATCCTCATCTGCCCGGATCTCGAGTCCGCCAACATCGCCTACAAGCTGGTCTGGCGCCTGGGCAAGGTCGAGGTCATCGGCCCGATCCTGGCTGGCGTGAACGCGCCGGTCCACGTGCTCCAGCGCGGCGTCGAGGTGACCGACATCGTCAACATGGCGGCGATGTGCGTCCTCAAGGCCCAGAACATGGAGGAGCTTCGGAAGCGGCCCAAGAAGCGCTAGTCTTTCTTCACTGCGTGAGGCTCTTGTTTTGCCCCGCGGGCTAAGAGCGGTCGCTCGCTGCGGTCGTCGAGACCGCAGCTCCGACCCGCCTCCGCGTGCGACCGAGCAGGCACAGCCCGGCGTGCGGACCCTCGCTGTTCCCCTCCCTCGGGAGAGACTCTCGGTCGGAGCCAGCGTCTCCACCCGCCGGGCCGGCCGCTCGGTTCCCGCACGCTCCGGCGCCACGGCTCTTCTCGCCCGCGGGGCGGATTTCACCCCCACCCTCCCTTTCGCCCTGGCGCCGCTCGAGAGAGCTTGGCAGCTTCTTCTGGGTGGCGGGAGAAATTCCGCCTGGCGGGTGGGGCGGCCATCTTTCCGGAGGCCATGGGGTCCCCAGCGTGCGGAACCGGGGTGGGGTGTCGGTGACGCTGTCTCTCGCGGACCGCGCGAGCCGCGGCTCCGCCACGGCTCGCGGGGGGCGCGGGGGGTCGAGAGCGTCCGCGCGGGTGGGCGGAGTGGCGCGGGACCCCCGCAACGGATGGTCTCGGCGCGAAGCGAGCGGGGGCGACCAAGCGCCGAGCGGCGCTCCACCCGCCAGGCAAGAGAAAGCTTCACGCAGTGAAAGATGAAGCCAGGGCTGCGATAGAATTCCTCTTTGATTCCGGCGATCGCGTGTACAATTCTGAGAGAGGGGGAACAGCCATGAGTCGGAACGCGAAAATCGTGCTCGTCTTCCTGGTGCTTCTCACGTTGCCGGTACTCGCCTTGGCGCAGACCGGCGGGCTCCGCTACTCGATCACGGTCAGCAAGTTCGAGAACAAGGCCGGCTGGCACGGCCAGTGGGAGATCGGCGACGCCTGGGGCACCATCATGACCGACCTGCTCAATCAGAGTGGCAGGTTCATCGTCCTTGGCGAGTCGGACATGCGGCAGGAAGCCATGGCTGAGCAGGACTTCGCGACCTCCGGGCGTGCGGCGGGCGGAGCCAAGGCGCCCGTCACGGGTCAGATGACGCCGGCGCAGCTCCTCGTCAAGGGAGCGATCACGCACGTCCAGGACACCACTGCGGGCGGCCACGGGGGTCTGAACATCGGCGGCGTGCGCCTCGGCGGGGCGGGTGGCAAGGGCGAGGTCAACGCAACCGTCTACGTCGTCGACTCCACGACCGGTCAGGTCCTCGCCTCCAAGAGCGTGGTCGGAGTCTCGACGAGGAAGGGGCTGGACGTGGGGTACAGCGGCGCCGGATGGGGCGCCGATGCCGGTGGCTACCAGAAGGACAACGTGGGCAAGGCCGTCACGGCCGCCTGCAAGGACGCGGTCGACTTTCTCGTCCAGCAACTTCCCCAGATCCCCTGGACCGGTTCCGTGGCCCAGGTCGCCGGAGAAAAGGTGTACGTCAACCGGGGCTCCCGCGAGGGGGTGACCGAAGGGCAGCAGTTCGTGGTCGGCGAGGCCAACGTGGTGCGTGACCCGGACACGGGCGAGGTGCTCGACCAGAGCGTCAAGGAGATCGCCCGGCTCAAGGTGAGCCAGGTGAAGGAGAAGCTCTCGATCTGCACCGTGACCAGCGGCAGCGCTGGCGCGATCAAGAAGGGGATGATGGTCACGGCGCCTTGCGGCCCGCACGGGCCGCGACCGGCCGAACATAACCGCTGACATGATCGGCGCCGCCGAGCGGAGGCGCTTCCGCCCGGGCTAAACGCCCCGTCCGGGCTTGGGGGTTACCGCGATGGCCACAGGGAAGATCGGCCACTACACGATCGTGTCCGAGCTCGGACGCGGCGGCATGGGAGTCGTCTACAAGGCCCATGAGGAGTCGCTCAACCGTTTCGTTGCAATCAAGGTGCTGGGCGAGCAGCTGTCGGGCGACCCGAGCTTCGTGACGCGATTTGTCCGCGAGGCGCAGGCGGCTGCCGCCCTCAGCCACCCCAACATCATCCAGATCTTCTTCATCGGCGAGGACAGCGGTCGGCACTACTTCGTCATGGAGTACGTGAAGGGCAAGTCGCTGCTCGCCATGGTCAAGGAGGAGGGGAGGATCGACAACCCGCGGGCGACCCAGTTGGTCCTGCAGGCGGCAAACGGCCTGGCTGCGGCGCACGACAGGGGTTTCCTCCACCGCGACATCAAGCCCGCGAATCTCCTCGTGGACGAGAGCGGGCGCCTCAAGATTGCGGACTTCGGCCTCGTGCTCCCCCAGGAGGCCGCCACGCGGCTCACCGCCACGGGCATGCTCGTCGGCACGCCCGGGTACCTTTCGCCCGAGCAGTGTATGGCGCAGCCGATGGACAGGAGAACCGATATCTACTCGCTCGGCGTCACGTACTACGAGATCCTGAGTGGAAGGATGCCGTTCCAGGCGGACAGCCCGCTGGCGCTGCTGAACAAGATCCTCCACGAGGAGCCGCCCGACATCACGGCGCTCAACGAGCGGGTGGACGAGAAGACGCGCGCCATCGTGCACCGGATGATCGCGAAGGACCGCGACCAGCGCTACCAGAGCTGCCACGAGCTGATCACGGATCTGGAGGCGTGCCTGACAGGTATGGGCGCCCGGGTCGCCCCGAGCGCTCTGGCCAGCGCGGGCGCCGCGCCGCCGAGTGCGTTCGAGCTCGCCGGCGAGACCGAGCGCATGCCGTCCGGCGCGCCGCCGCCGCGGCCCGGAAGTGTCTTCCCCGCTGCGCCGCAGGCGGCTCCCGCGCCGGCGTCGGCGCCGGCGGCTGCGGTGAGCGCGCCAGCCCCCGCCGGCGTGCCAGCCGCGCCAGTGGCGGGCTCGGCCCTCGCCCGAGCGCCGGAGGCGCTGCCTGTCCCGGTGCCGACCGCAAGCCGTTCGAAGGGTCCCGTTGTGATTGTCGCTGCCGTCCTCGCCGTCTGCGTATTCGCCCTCGCGGGCGGCGTGTTCCTGGCCCTGCGTTCGCCCCTCGTCAAGCGTTTCCTGCCGTGGGGCGGCTCGGCGACACAGGCGCACCAGGCGGCGAGCTCCGAACCGGCGTCGGAGCCGGCGGAGGTGGGCAGCGCCCGCGAGCCCGCTGAGGCGCAGACGGCGAAGTCGGCCGTCGCCCCGGAAGCGGGCCAGCAGGCCGCGCCGAAGGCGCCTGCGCCGGCCGAGAGCGCGAACTCCGCGACGGCGCCGCGCAGCGTTCCCCCGCGAGCGGCCCAGCGCCGCGCCTCACGCGCGGGCGAAGCGGCTGCTCCGGCGGCCGGCATCCCGGCCGGGGAAAGACAGGCGGCACCCAGACTCGCAGGAGTGAGCGTCGCAGCAGTAGGCGAGCAGCTCCTGGTGGGGACCGTGGCGAGTGCCGTCCAGTCCGCGCTTGCAGCGGCCGGTCTCGAGGCGATCGATGCCGCCAACCTGCCCGAAGCCGAGAGCCTGGTGCGACAGGGAGGCGAGCCTGCGACCGACGAGCTGGTTCGAGCGATGCGAGGCGCAGGCGTGGCGGTTCTCGTGATCGCGCGGGTGACGCCAGCGGGACAACGCGAGCTTCAGTACATGGGTCGCTACGACGTGGCGTACTCGTCCCGGGTCACGATCACCTGCTACGACGTCGCTACCGGCCGTCCGAAGGGCCCCGCGCAGAGCGCGACAGTTGAATACACGATGCTGACCATCGAGAGGGCGACCGAGAAAGCGCTGGCGCCGCTCGCCGAGGAGATCGCGCGCCAGGCCCTTTGACCCGTCGTGCTCCGACGGGGGCCGCCTGTCTGGCCGGGAACCTGGTTCCGCGTCTCTGTGAGGGTCGCGTTCGAGCGCGGAGGACGCGTTACGCGTGAGGCGGGGTCAGCGCCTGGCTGATCTTGCCGGCGAGATCCACGTCGCGCGAGGTGAGCGCCTTCGCGCTGTGGGTCGTGAGGCGGACCTCGAGTCTGCCCCACCCTAGGCGCATGTCCGGGTGGTGGTCCGCGCGCTCGGCCAGTGCCCCTACCCGCACGGCCCCCGCGAGAGCCTCGGCGAAGTCGGCAAACCGCCAGCGCCCGATCAGCTCCTCGCCCTCGAGCACCCAGCCCGGAAGCTCGGCGGAGGCCCTTCTGCGCAGTGCCTCGTCTACCACTCCTTGGTCCTTCCCAGGAAGTGGAGGAACTCCCCCCGCACTTTCCGGTCCTCGAAGCAACCGCGGATCGCGGACGTGATGGTGAGCGCGCCGGGCTTCTTCACTCCCCGCATCTCAACGCACAGGTGGCGCGCCTCGATCACCACCATCGCACCGAGGGGCTGCAGCTGGTTTGCGAGGTAGTCCGCGACCTGCTCGGTGAGGCGCTCCTGGATCTGCGGACGCTTGGCGTAGAACTCGAGGATCCGCGGGAGCTTTGACAACCCCACGATGCGCCGGTTTGGGATGTAGGCGATGTGGGCGTGACCGTAAAAGGGCACCAGGTGGTGGGCACACATGGAGTAGAAGGGGATGTCGCGCTCCATCACCATGGCCTGGTAGTTCTCCTCGTTGGGAAACGTGGTGATCGTGGGCTCGGCGCCCTCGACGAGGCCGTGGAACATCTCGAAGTACAGCTTGGCGACCCGCTCGGGCGTGCCGAGCAGGTTCGGGTCCTTGCGGTCGAGTTGCAGCAGGTCCAGGATCGCCCCGACGTGCTCGGCGATCTTGGCCATGCGCTTGACCTCTTCCCCGTTGGGGATGAGGTTGGAATCCCTGTCAGCGATCGACGGCTCGTGCTGCGGTCCTAGCACCAGGGTCTTGCTCATGCCTCCTCCTCGACCACCCGAAACAATGGCCCGGGCGCCATAGTCTATTCCATCGGCGGGTTGTAGGGGCACCCTTCTCAGGCGGAAAAGGACCGGGTCCGCGTACAATACTCGACGGAGGCTCGATGAGAGGGATCATCCTTGCCGGCGGCTCGGGGACCCGGCTGCACCCGATCACGCTCGCGGTCTCGAAGCAGCTCGTTCCCGTCTACGACAAACCGATGGTTTACTACCCGCTCTCCACGCTGATGCTGGCCGGCATCCGGGATGTCCTGGTCATCACCACGCCCCACGACGCGCTCCTCTTCAGGGCGCTCCTCGGGGACGGCAGCCAGTGGGGGATCCGCCTCTCGTACGCGCAGCAGCCCAATCCCGGCGGGATCGCGGAGGCGTTCCTGATCGGCGAGGAGTTCATCGGCAGCGAGGCGGTCAGCCTGATCCTCGGCGACAACATCTTCTACGCGCAGGGGCTGGCCAAGCGCCTCCAGGCCGCCGCCCTGCGTCCGCGCGGCGCGACGATCTTCGCGTACTGGGTCCGCGACCCCGAGCGGTACGGCGTGGTCGAACTCGGCGCGGACGGCCACGCCGTGTCACTGGAGGAGAAGCCCGCCCACCCGAAGTCCCACTACGCCGTGACCGGGCTGTACTTCTACGACAACAGGGTCGTGTCGATCGCCCGCTCCCTCGGACGCTCGGCGCGCGGGGAGCTTGAGATCACGGACGTCAACCACCGCTACCTGGAGGAAGGGGACCTCGCGGTGGAGGTCCTGGGCCGGGGGACGGCCTGGCTGGACACCGGAACGCACGAGTCGCTCCTGGCGGCGTGCAACTTCGTGCAGGTGGTCGAGCAGCGGCAGGGGTTGAAGATCGCGTGCCCCGAGGAGGTGGCGTGGCGCATGGGATTCATCAACGACGACCACCTGCGCCGCATCGCCGGCCCGCTCGCGAAGTCGGGGTACGGCGAGTACCTGCTGGGTCTGCTGGCCCAGGGTTGATGCGGCGGTCCGGAGATTGATCGGCACGGTGCGGGATCGGCCTGAGTGCGCGACGGCAGGGAAGGCGTGATGACCACGAGGATACTGATCACCGGCGGCTGCGGGTTCATCGGCTCCAACTTCGTCCGGACCGTCCTCGCGGAACGCCCGGATTGGGAGGTCGTCAACCTCGACAAGCTGACTTACGCAGGACGTCTCGAGAACCTCCGGGACGTGGAGCGCGATCCGCGATACCGGTTCGTGCACGGCGACATCTGCGACCCCGAGATGGTCCGGGCGGCGATGGCCGGGTGCCAGCTCGCCGTCAATTTCGCGGCCGAGACCCACGTGGATCGCTCACTGCTCGGGGCGGGGCACTTCATCGACACCGACATCAAGGGCGTGCTGGTGCTGCTGGAGGAGGCACGCCGGGTCGGTCTCGAGCGCTTCGTTCAGATCTCGACGGACGAAGTCTACGGCTCGATCGCCGAGGGCTCGTTCACCGAGGAGAGCGTGCTCAACCCCCGCAACCCGTACGCGGCTTCCAAAGCGGGCGGCGATCGGCTGGCGTTCGCCTACTGGGCGACCTACAAGGTGCCGGTCGTGATCACGCGCGCATCGAACAACTACGGCCCGTACCAGTACCCCGAGAAGGTCGTCCCGCTCTTCGTCACCAACGCCCTGCGGGACGAGCCTCTGCCCCTCTATGGCGATGGCCGCAACGTGCGCGACTGGCTGCACGTGCTGGACCACTGTCGGGCGGTGCTGCACCTGCTCGAGTACGGGGTGGACGGGGAGGTGTACAACGTCGCGGGCGGCAACGAGCGGGAGAACATCGCGGTCACGCGCGAGGTCCTGCGCCTGATCGGCAAGCCCGAGAGCCTGATCCGCCCGGTGGCTGACCGCGTTGGGCACGACCGACGCTACTCGCTGGATGCCTCCAAGCTGCGCGCCCTGGGTTGGCAGCCCCAGGTTCCCTTCGAGCGGGGGCTCGCGGAGACGGTGCGCTGGTACGCGGAAAACGAGGCGTGGTGGCGGCCGATCAAGGACCACGACGGGGCGTTCCGCCGTTACTACGAAGAACAGTACGGGAAGAGACTGTCTTGATTGCGCCTGTTGGCTTGAAGCCCTGTCATCCTCAGTCCCGCCGGAGGCGGGGCGAAGGGTCCCACGGAACCAGGAGTGCCGACGGGAGGAGTGCGTGCGCCTCCTGGTGACCGGCTCCAGAGGGCAACTCGGGCGGGCGCTGCAGCATGCCGCCCCCGCGCACGGTCACGAGTTCTTCGGCTACGACCTTCCGGAGCTCGACATCACGGATCCCTCCGCGGTGCAGGCCGCGGTTGCGAGCGTGCGCCCCGAGGCGGTCCTCAACTGCGCGGCGTTCACAGCCGTGGACGACGCGGAGAGGCAGGAGGCGGCGGCGCTTGCCGTTAACGGGACCGCAGTGACCAACGTGGCGCGCGCGGCGGAAGCGGTCGGAGCCGTCCTCGTGCAGCTCTCCACCGACTACGTCTTCGACGGCAGGGCGGAACAGCCGTACCGCGAGAGCGACGCGCCCAAGCCGACGTCGGTCTACGGCCGCAGCAAGCTTGCCGGCGAGCGCGCGGCGGAGCTGGCGCGCCGCCACCTGATCGTGCGGACCGCCTGGCTGTTCGGGGAGGGGGCCAACTTCGTAGCCTCGATCCGTCGCCAACTCGACGCCGGCACCAAGACGCTGCGCGTGGTGAACGACCAGCGCGGCTGCCCGACCTACACGGTTGATCTGGCCGAGGCCCTGCTGCGCCTCCTCGAGACCGGCACCATGGGGGTGATCCACGCGGTCAACGCGGGCAGCGCCACCTGGTTCGAGTTCGCCCAGGAGATCCTCCGGCTGCTCGGGTCTGATGCCGAGGTCGTGCCGGTCTCGACCGCGGAGGCGGCCCGCCCGGCCCCCCGCCCGGCCTGCTCGGTGCTTGACACCTCCGAGCTGCGCAGGATCCTAGGCGCCGACCTGCCCCCATGGCAGGACGCCCTCACCCGTTACCTTCGCGAGACTGGCGGCGACAGCTCCCCTGCCTGAGTGCCGTCGGAGGGCTCGGGAAACGTCGTCATGGCGAACCGGTGATGTCTGCGACCGATCGGGTGGCCGGCGCGGGAGACTACTCGCTGGAGAAGAGGCCCGCACCGTGGAACAAAACGCGTCGAGGTTCGGTTTCGCAAGCATAGGCATTGCATCAGACCCAGACCGTAACGGGAGGCGCGCGTGAACGAAACCGAACGGTGGATAGAGCAGGCCAGGGAACTCCTGGAGCAGGTCATTCGCAACAAGAAGAACGGTTCCTTTGATTCCCTCTGCGAGCACATGAGGCGCATTGACATGCCAGTGGCCCTTCGCACGCTCGGTTGCGGCGACGAGTGCTCCGAGTGCTCCTGGGGTGAGCTTGGGGGCTTTCCGTTGCGAGATACCTGCCGCCTCCTCGCATTCCAGGAGACCCTCGAGAAAGCGAGGACGAACGGGAACGACCGAGCATCGATCGGGCGCCACGCGGTTGTTCTCCTCGAAATGCTGGAGAACTTCCCAAAGCCCGGGCGCAACCGAGTCACAAAAACAGGTACCGGTAGGTAGATCGGCACCAGGCATCGCCATCTCACCCCGGTGGCAATTTTGGACGAGGATGGGGTCGGCACCGCCTAGCTGCGGACCCGACGCGTCCTCTTCCCTCCAGCAGCCAGCACCCCGGGCGGGACGAGCCACTCAAGCTCGCCCTCCAGCACCCGGATGTCGGGCACGTCCACGCACGCCACGCCGCCCTTCTTGCACACGACCCGGCCCCCGCCAATCAGGTCGCCGATGGTCCGGCTGAAGTCGGGCTCGTGCCCGACGAGCATGAGAGCGCCTGCGTCCCCGTGCGATCGCACCACTCTCGCGAGCATCGATCGCCCGAACCCGGGGGCCAGCCGATCGTCGGTCACGAGCCGATCGGACAGCTTGAGAGCTCGCGCCGCCACTTCCGCCGTCTGGGTGCACCGGAGGAGGGGGCTGGTAACGATCAGATCGATGCCGAGCTGCAGTTCGGCAAGGGCTGCGGCGACCTGACGGAGACGCTTCCTGCCGGTATCGGTCAGAGGTCGGAGCGCGTCATCTCCTGACCACTCCTCTCGCGGGGCCGCGATCCCATGGCGAAGAAAGTAAAGTCTCATCGCGGGTTACCTCCTCTCCGGTCGCACCCACCCGTTGTCCAAGTGCGGCACTCATTCTGGCACGATGGAGGGACTCCGGAGCCACGGGGGTGCAGATTTGGGGCCGGCACGCCGTGCCGGCTGTCATTCTGAGGGGCGCCGGAGGCGTCCCGAAGAATCTCCTGCCCCCGAAAAGGCCACCACCTGGCGAGGGTCTGCAGGCTATCTTCCGAGACGATGGGATTCTTCGGCCCTCCGGGCCTCAGAATGACAGCGAGCGAAGGGTCAAAGGGACCAAGCCCCGCCCGCACCGTCAAAGCGACGGTCTGAGGTCGAGGCGACCGTCGTGGCCGCCAGGCTTTTCTCTGTCGTCATGCCCGCGAACGCGGGCATCCAGTAGTCGCTGCAGGCGCCCCGGGGGACTGGATCCCCGCTTTCGCGGGGATGACGAAAGGGCGGGAATGACGGCTTGGGCAGGTTCGCCCCTCCGTGGGGATCGCCGCGGCGGGGTAGGGGCGGCTCTTGCGGTCGGAAGGCTTTACACAATCGTCATGCCCGCGAACGCGGGCATCCAGTAGTCGCTGCAGGCGCCCCGGGGGACTGGATTCCCGCTTTCGCGGGAATGACGAAAGGGCGGGAATGACGGCAAGACGCAGAATCCGGGCTCGAACCTGCCGCGGTCCCCGCTTTCGCGGGGATGACGAAAGGGCGGGGATGACGGCTTGGGCGGGTCCGGCCCTGATCAGGGCGTGGTTTTGCGAATGATCGGATCGAGTCGCAAATTCTTGCAGTTAAAGTCACTTGCTTTCGTGAAGCGCTTCACATAGATTGTGCCGCGGGGGGAAGCAGTCTGCTGATCGTGTGCGTATGGATGCCATGAGCATGCCCGCCGGGCGCCGCGACGCCATCGAGATCCTCACCGCACCTCTCATCGTTCTCGTCGGCCACTTCGGCAGCGGGAAGAGCGAGATCGCGCTCAACCTGGCGTTCGGGATGCGCGAGCGCGGGCGTGATGTAAGCGTCGTTGACCTCGACGTCGTCAAGCCCTACTTCCGCGTCCGCCTGGCGCGCGCCCAGCTTCAGGCCAAGGGGATCCACCTAATCGTGCCGGACGACGAGCGTTTCTACGCGGACCTCCCGATCATCCTCCCCCAGGTGCGCGGGGCGCTCGCCCGCACCGACAAAGAGAACGCGCGCGTGATCGTGGACGCCGGCGGCGACGACCAGGGCGCGCGGGCGTTCGGGGCGATGGCGGACCTCGTGGACCCTGCGCGCGCCGACCTGCTGTTTGTGGTCAACACCAGGCGCCCGTTCGCGGAGGACCAGGCCGGCCTGCTCGCGATGCTGCGGGACGTGCAGGCGACGACGCGCATCCCGGTCACCGGCCTCATTGCCAACACCCACCTGATGGAGGAGACCACCCCGGAGATCGTGCGCAGCGGCCTGGTTGCGGCTCGCGACCTGTCCGCCACGACCGGGATCCCGGTCCGCTTCTGCGCCGTCCTGCGGCGCCTCGCCGACTCTGTACGCGACATGGACTGCCCGCTGCTGCCCATTGACCGTCACGTCCTCCCCCCCGAGAAAAGACCGCGCCGGGGGCCCATCGGGCGCCCGATGGGGATCTGAGAAAGGAGAGCATCCGTGCCGAGCGTGATCATCGACAAGGACAGGTGCAAAGGGTGCGAGCTGTGCGTGTACGCCTGCCCTGAAGACGTCCTCGCGATGTCCGAGGAGATCAACGCCAAGGGCTACTTCGTTCCGGCGGTGATCCACCCCGAGAACTGCACGGGATGCCGCTACTGCCTGCTGGTGTGCCCGGACGTCGCGATCCAGGTGGAGAACAAGGGGAAGGTCACCAAGCCGCCCGAGGCGCTCACCGGCAAGACCTTCACCTACTGCCCGGGGTGCACGCACGGCGTGGTCCACCGCCTGGTGGCGGAGGTCATCGACGAGCTCGGCATCCGGGAGCGTACGGTGGGGATCGCGCCGGTGGGCTGCTCGGTGTTCGCCTACGAGTTCTTCAACTGCGACATGCACGAGGCCTCGCACGGGCGCGCGCCCGCGGTCGCCACCGGGATCAAGCGCGGGCGGCCGGACCTGATGGTGTTCACCTACCAGGGCGACGGCGACCTCGCCTCGATCGGCATGGCCGAGACGATCCACTCGGCCAACCGCGGCGAGAAGATCACCGTGATCTTCATCAACAACGCGATCTACGGCATGACCGGCGGCCAGATGGCGCCAACCACGCTGCCCGGGCAGGTGGCCTCGACGTGCCCCACCGGCCGTGACGTCCAGCTCGCCGGCTACCCGATCCGCATCGTCGAATTGCTCAAGTCGCTGCGGACGCCGGCGTACCTGGCGCGCGTGACGGTCACCGACCCGAAGGCCGTGCTTGGCGCCAAGAAGGCGATCCGCAAGGCGTTCAAGTACCAGCTCGACGGCACCTGCTTCTCGCTCGTCGAGGTGCTCTCCACGTGCCCGATCGGATGGGGCAACACGCCGCACGAGGCGTGCGGCTGGCTGCAGGAGAACATGGTCCCGTACTACCCCCTCGGTGAGGTCAAGGTGCCCGAGGAGGCGGTCGTCCAGGCGGGGAGCTGACCATGCACAACGAGATCGTGATGGCCGGTTTCGGCGGCCAGGGCGTGCTGCTGATCGGCAAGATGCTGGCCTACGCCGGCATGAACGCCGGCAACGAGGTCACCTGGCTGCCCTCGTACGGACCGGAGATGCGCGGCGGCACCTGCAACTGCACCGTCGTGCTGTCCAACCAGCCGATCGGCTCCCCGATCACCAAGCGCCCGCACGCGCTCATCGCATTGAACCTGCCCTCGCTCGACAAGTTCGAGGACTCCGTGCAGCCGGGTGGGATCATCGTGGTCAACACCTCGCTGGTCACCCGGCTCCCGAAGCGGACCGACGTCACG
>DATKMD010000108.1:0-14568 GCA_035542075.1 Thermoanaerobaculaceae bacterium | reverse complement strand
CGATGCCCGACTGCTTGACGCCGCCGTAGGGCATCGGGTCGGTCCGCCAGGAGGGGATGTCGCCCTGGATGACCGCCCCGAGCTCGAGCGTCGCGAACGCCTGCTGGATCTTCTCGACGTCGCGCGTGAATATCCCGGCTTGCAGGCCGAAACGCGAGTCGTTGACCCGCTGGAGCGCCTCGTCGAAGGTCCGGTAGGTCGCGAGCGCGGCCACCGGCGCGAAGGCTTCGTCCGCCCAGATTCGGGCGTCCTCGGGGACGACCTCGAGCAGCGTTGGGAAGACGAGAGAACCGTCGCGCCGCCCCTCGGCAAGGACACGGGCGCCCGTAGCCAGGGCCTCTGTGGCCCATCCCTCGATGCGGTCGGCGTCACCCGGCGTGATCATCGGCCCACACATGACCGACTCCGACGCCGGATCCCCGGTCGGAAAGGCTCGGGTCGCCGCCGCAAGAGCCTCGGCGAAGGCGGTTGCGATACCCTCCTGGACCAGAACCCGCTGCACCGAGATGCAGGACTGTCCCGCGTAGGAGTAAGCGCCGGTGGCAACCCTCTTGGCCACCGCCTCCAGATCGCCCGCGTCGGGCTCCACGATCACCGCCGCGTTCCCACCGAGCTCAAGGGAGACCTTGCGGTCCCAGAGGCGCTGCTTCAGCCCCCAGCCGACCTGGGCGGAGCCGGTGAAGCTCAGGAGCCTGACGCGGGGATCTTCCAGGAGGATCCCCGCCTCTGCGCCGCCGCACGGCACCACGTTGACCCCGCCGGCGGGCACCCCGGCACGGTGCAGGATCTCCGCGAGGAGCAGCGCCGGCGAAGGGGTCTGCGAGGCCGGCTTGAGGACGATCGGACATCCCGCCGCGACCGCCGGGGCGAGCTTGTGCGCCACCAGGTTGAGGGGGAAGTTGAACGGCGTGATGCCGACGACGACCCCGACGGGGTAGCGGCGGATCAGCCCCATCCGCCCAGCCCCCGACGGGAACCCCTCGAGGTCCAGGAGCTCCGCGTGGGGGGCGCGCGCGACCCGCGCAGCCTCGCCGAACGTCTCGCCGCAGCGCTCGGCCTCACCGCGGGCGAGGGTCAACGGCTTGCCGGCCTCCTCGACCATGACATTGGCGAGCTCCTCGCGTCGTTTGGCGACCTCAGCCGCAGCCCTCTCCAGGATCGCGGCCCTGGCATGGGGCGGCAGAGCGCGCATCGCGTCTCGTGCCCCGGTTGCGGCGTCGAGCGCCGCGCGCAGCTGCTCTGCACCGGCACGGCTGACACGGGCCACCTCGCGGCCGTCGTACGGCGAGTGAACCTCAATGACCCCTGTGCCCTCCTGCCAGCGTCCGGCGATGAAGGGTCCGTGCTCCCGCATGGTGTCCTCCCGGGCCAGAATGCTAACGCAGCAAGGGAGATGACACTCAGAGACGCAATCCCGGAGGGAGAGACCAGGATCCACCGCGGCGTGCTGGAAGCGCGTGAGGCCCAATAAAAACAGGGGCCGCCTCCCCCCCAGTCAGCGGCCCCGACCCTGCCGAAACAGGGTGGAGGTTACCCTCCAGGAACCCAAAACCGGTCCGTCCGGCGCGGGTATTCCCCGACGTTAGAGGGCAAAAGAGGGGGGAGGGCCCGATACTAGGCCCTCCCCCAAGGAAGGAGCGATGCGTCTCAGAAGTCGAACGAGAACCAGAGGCCGACTTCGTTGTAGGTGCCCTTGGCGCCAGGCACGGTGGACCCGATGGTGCCGTCGCCGAAGCTGACTGTCCCGCCCTGGCCGGCCTTGATGATCCCACCCTTGACCTCGGCGTACTTGTACGCGAGGGCGGCGGTCACCGCCTTCACCGGCTTCCACTGCACGCCCAGGTTGTAGTAATTGCCCTTGAGGTCGGGGTTGAGGTCCTTGCTGGGGTTGGTGTCCCAGTACTGGCCGAAAGCCATCCAGTCCTTGGCAAACGTGAACTGCAGCCAGCCGGAGTACCCGTCGGACTTGTCCTCCGGGGCCTTCGTCGTCTGGTTCCAGTTGTCGGCGGTGAAGTACTCGCCGCCAATCTTGACCGGGCCGATGACCCAGTTGGCGAGGGCGTTGAAACGGGTCGCCTTGTGCAAGGCCGGCGTCGTGTCGGTATCGTTGCCGCGGTAGCCGCTGTAGCCGCCGACAGCGAAGGTAAGGCCCTTGATCGCCTCGAACGAAACCCGGCCTTCGTAGTCGACCGACTTCGTCCGCGTCGGGTTGCTGTAGCCCTTGCCGTTTCCGATCGTGAAGGCGTAGGACAGCTTGTTGTCGATCGCCTTGCCGAGAAAGTGCAGGCCCCACTCGGCGGAGGTGCCGAAACCGAGGCTGTCGGTGATCGTCTGCGTGAGGTAGCGCTGGCCCTGGATCCCCTCGACGAACGGTATCCACGGGGTGTCCGCCGCGCCGAGGCGGAAGATCGCGGCGTTGTCGAGCTTGAGCTGAATGTAGGCCTTCTTGACGAACACGTCGTAGCGCTTGGCGCCCTGGTCGCCGATGTCGGTCTGGAACTGCGCCATCCAGGTCTGGTCGAAGTCGTGGGTCACGGTGAAGTAGAAGCGCTTGACGTCGATGCCGACGCCGCTGTCAGCGCTCTTGGTGTCCTTGCCCTCGTCCTTGTTCTCCTTCGCGGTGGCGTCGGCGTACACGCGACCGCCGATGGTGGTCTTGGGGAACGCGGGCGGCGGGGGCGCCGGCTTCGGGGCGGGCCGGTCGTACGCGGGCAGGTTGTGCTTGAACAGGAACAGGTCGAGCGCCGTCTCGTTCTCGGCCACCACGGTCTCGCCGTCCGGTCCGCGCCCGATCAGCGTGATTGCCGTCCCCATCTCGCCCGTTTTCTGGAACGCCTGGTACCGCTCGTACGTGTTGAAAACGTAGATGCGGCCTTCCTTCGTGACCTCCTGGTAGTAGAGGCCGGTCACCTGTGCACCCGCGGCCGTGGCAAGAATCACGGCGGCAAGGGCGGCAAGCGCAAGGATCCTTCCTGCAGAGTGTCTCAGCATTGGTATCGTCTCCTCCCTCGCGGGGCCTCGCCCCGATCGCCGACGTTTGTAGGGGGTCAGTGCGAGCGCGCGGTGGTGACGGCGTGAAGGCGAAGTGAAGGCGGACGGGCTAGGAGGCTTCCGGAGGGACGGCCGGCCGACGCAGGTCAATCTGCGCACGCCCCGCGACCCCCCTGCGGGTGAGCACGATCCCGACCAGGACCGCTGCGGCCCCGCACACCTGGGCCAGGCTCCATCTCTCCCCGAGAGTGACCCAGGCGAGAGTGGCGGTGACCACCGGCGTGAGGTTGGAGTAGACGACCGTGCGCGTGCTTCCGACTGCGCCGAGGCCGGTGTTCCAGGCCAGGTACGCAAGCCCGATCGCAACGATCCCGGAGAACGCAACGGCGAGCCAGCCGCCGGCCCCGACACCCCTCCAGTCCTGGCCGACCAGCGAGGGGACAGCCATCAGCAGGAGTACGGGCGTTCCGGAGAGGAATGTCACCAGAGTTGCGGAGAGCGAAGGGGTGCGGGCCATCACGCCGGTCGCGAGCACCGTGTAGAGCGCCCAGGTCGCCGCCCCAGCGAGGATCAGAAGATCGCCCGTGAGGCTGCCCCTCGTAAAGCCGACGCCGTCCTGAACCGACAGCACCAGCCTGAGTCCGGCCACGGCAAGCGCCACCCCCAGCCAGCCGCTGACCTGTAGCCTCTCGCGGGCCAGCACGGTCGCGAGCAGAGCGACCAGCATCGGCGAGGAGGCCATGATCAGCGACGCGTTGGCCGCCGTTGTGCGCGCGATGCCCTCGATGAAGAGGACCTGGTAGACGCCGTGGCCAAGCACTCCGAGGAGGCTCAAGCGCCAGAGCGCCTCGCGGGGCATGCGCAGCGAGATCCCGCGGTGGCGGAGCAGCAGGGCGATGGTCGCGGTCGCGAGTGCGAAGCGGAGGCCGTTGAAGGCCATCGGCTGGAATTGCCGCAGCGCCGCCTTGATGACCGCGTAGTTCACACCCCAGACGATGGGAATGCCGAGCAGGCCCAGGTCAACCGTTGTCAGGCCGAAACGTGCCCCACGTGACGGCATCGCGCCTCTCAGCCCCCCGCAGGGCTGACGGCCAGGCCGCCCTTGACCCTGGCGAGGAAGCGCCGAACCTCCTGCTGGAGGTCACCAGCGTCGCTATAGGCAAATGCCTCGACTCCGGGGAGGCCGAGCAAGAGCCGAGACACGGGAGCGCCCCGGCGGTACGCTAACAGGACCGGCTTGTTGCCGGCGAGCGCGACCGTCACCTCGACCCCTACACCGTGAGACGGAGTGGATACCTCGGCCACCAGGGCGCTGCAGTCCGCCACCCATTTGAGGTCGCGCCGCGCGAGGTCGGCGTCGGAGATCTCCCCCTCCACTTCGCGGCCGAGCGGATCGGCGACGTGCCGCGTCGGCACCTCGTGGCCGTCGGCCTCGAGGCAGTCCAGGAGCATCTTGATCGCGTCGAGATCGCGGCCCTTATGGGTCATGGCGGCGGCCAGGTAGATCCGCATGTCCCGAAGTGTAGCGCCTGCCAGTCGCGGTTACGGCCATCTTGGTGACCAACTGTCGGTCCCTCTCGCGCGTGCTACTATCCGTCCGCTGCACGACCGCTTCGGCGGCGGGCTCAGGCCCGATCCGGGGGGAGGCATGAAGATGCGCAACACAAGAACTCGCTTACTGGCACTGTCTGCCGTCATGAGTGTTATCGCCTGCTCGACGTTGCAGGTCAGCAGCGACTATGACCGGTCGGCGGACTTCTCAAAGTACTCAACCTTCAGCTTTCTGCGGTCCACGGAGATCAAGAGCGAGCTGATCAAGGACCGCATCGAGGGCGCGATCACGACGCAGCTCACGGCCAAGGGGCTCAAGCTCGTGCAGGGGAATTCCGACCTCTTGGTCGCCTACCACGCCCGTCTGGACAAGCAGACACAGGTGGACACCACCGCGTATGGGTACGGCTGGGGCGGCGGTTGGGGCGGTTACTACGGCCCGGCAGGCTACCCGTACGGCGGCATGGCAGCGACCACGACGACCGTCCGCGAGATCCCGGTGGGGGCGCTTTTCGTGGACCTCGTCGATGCGAGCCAGAAGAAGATGGTATGGCAGGGGGTCGCGAGCGACACGCTGGACCCGAAGGCCACGGCCGACGACAAGGACTACAGGGTCAACAACGCGGTCAAGAACATGTTCTCCAAGTTCCCACCGAACAAGTAGTCGCTGCCAGCATCGCCCAAGTCCCCTTCGGCTGCGGCCAGTTCCATTCGCCGGGGTCGCACGTTGCGGTGTCTGGTTCTCAAGCGGCTTCCCGCGGGCAGGGGCGTCCGGACGCGCCGTTGACACGAGGTGCTAACGTTTCAGTGAAAGGTGAGACCCTGCGATGAAAACTCGACAAGCGGTCGTGCTCGCAGTGTTCGTCGCGCTCCTCGCCGGCGCGGCGTTGGCACAGGAACCTGGGGAGAGAGAACCGATGCCGCCGGCGTGGGACGCTCACTCCGGTCGATCCTCAGGAGGGAGCCTGTTCTACGGCGGCTACGTGGGACTCGCGTTCGGTTCCGGCCAGTACATCGAGCTTTCTCCCCTTGTCGGGTACCGGTTCTCACCCGACTTCGGTGCGGGTGTGGGTCTTCTGTACCGTTACCGCAAGGACAACTACTACGGGCAGGATGTCTCTTTGACGGACTATGGGGCGAATGCCTTTGCCCGCTACTACCTCGGCTCCGGGGTCTTCACCCAGGCCGAGTACGACTACACGAACTACGAGTACGTCCCGGACAGCGTAAGCGGCGCCAGCGACCGCCAGAGTTACTCGGCGTTCCTCGCCGGAGTCGGGTACAGCACGGCAGTCGGGCAGGGTGCGGGTGTCTACGCTCTGGTGCTCTACGACTTCAACTATTCCGGGAGCAACCAGTACAACCCGTACAGCTCTGCAGTGCAGTTCCGCGTCGGCGTGTCGGTAGGCTTCTGACCACGTCGAACGCCTGCCGGCGCGCGGACCACGGAATCGCCTCGTGATGCACTGCGTGTCAGAGCTGGGCACCAACCGCACGCGGCGGTCCTTGCTAGACTCGTTGCGTGAACCGCGCTCCCCTCATCATCGCGATTGACGGCCCCGCCGGGGCCGGGAAGTCGGCCACCGCGCGCGAGCTCGCGGTCCGCCTCGCGCTGCCGTACCTCGACACCGGCGCAATGTACCGGGCGGTCGCCCTCCTGGCGCGGCGTGCGGGCCTGGAAAGGCTGGACGCCGATGGCCAGGCGCGGGTCGTGGGGTTCGCGGAGCGGCTGGCCGTGAGCTTCCGGGGGGACCCGAGGGCGCAGCGGGTCATCCTCGACGGCGAAGACGTCACGGATGCGCTCCGGGCCCCTGATGTCTCCCAGATGGCCTCCGTGGTCTCGGCGATCCCCGAGGTGCGCCGCCAGATGGTCCGGCGGCAGCGCGAGCTGGCTGCCCGATCAGGCGGGGTCATCGAGGGCCGGGACATCGGGACAGTGGTCTTCCCGGACGCAACGCTCAAGGTTTTTCTCACCGCCGAACCCGAAGTGAGGGCGAGACGCCGTTTCGAAGAGCTTGGGCGTCGGGGCGTGGCGGCGAGTTGGGAGGACGTGCTCGAGGAGCAGCGCGAGCGCGACCGCCGCGACTCGACCCGAGCGGATTCGCCGCTACGGCCGGCGGAAGGGGCCGTGGTGCTCGACACCAGCCGGCTCACCTTGGCCGAAGTGGTGGATGCCCTCGCGGCGCTGCTGTCGCAAACCCTGCGAACCCCTTGACACCGTAACCTATCGGCTCGTATAGTTTGCCGTTTGAAAAACATGCAGCTAGATGTCCCGCCCGGGGCATCTCGGGGAGGCCCAGTGGTTGACAGTCCGGACAACAAGCAGCACAACCAACCCGCCGGAAAGGAGGAAAAGAGCAAGCAAGCCGTCAGCCGCAACAGCCTGCGTGAGCTCGTCGAGGAGTCCTTCCAGCACCTTCGGGAGGGAGACGTGGTTCGCGGCACGGTGGTCGCGATCAACGACAGCGACGTGGTGGTGGACATCGGCTTCAAGTCCGAGGGACTCATCCCGCGTTCCGAGTTCGTCGACCGCGAAGGCAAGGTGACGGTGAGGCCCGGCGACGAGGTGGATGTCCTGGTTGAGCGTTTCGACGAGATGCTCGGTGAGATAAGGCTTTCCCGGGAGCGAGCGGCCAAGATCCGTGTCTGGGAAGTGCTGGAAACGGCCTACCGCGAAGGTCACCCGGTTCGCGGCAAGGTCGTGGAGCGCGTCAAGGGTGGCCTGGCAGTAGACATCGGCGTGCGGGCGTTCCTGCCTGGTTCGCTCGTGGACCTGCGGCCGACCCGGCGGCTCGAAGACTACGTGGGCGAGGAGGTTGAGGCCCGCATCATCAACTTCGACCGTAGGCGCGCCAACGTCGTGCTGTCGCGGAAGGTCATGCTCGAGGCGCAGATCTCGACCCAGAAGGAGGAGACCCTCACCCGTCTCGAGGAAGGGATGATCATCACCGGAACTGTCAAGAACATAACCGACTACGGCGTGTTCATCGACCTCGGCGGGATCGACGGCTTGCTCCACGTCACCGACATCTCCTGGGGCCGTGTGGGTCACCCGAGCGAGTACTTCAAGGTCGGCGACGAGGTCAAGGTCGTGGTCCTGCGCGTTGACAAGGACAAGGAGCGGGTCTCCCTCGGGTACCGGCAGCGCTTCGAGGACCCCTGGACGCACGTGGAGGCCCGCTATCCGGTCGGCAAGAAGATTGCCGGCAAGGTCACCAACGTGGTGGACTACGGCGCGTTCGTTGAACTCGAAGAGGGTGTGGAAGGACTCATCCACGTTTCGGAGATGTCGTGGACCAAGAAGGTCAAGAACCCCAAGAGCCTGCTCCACTCCGGCCAGGAAGTCGAGGTCGTCATCACCGAGGCGGATGTCGAGAAGCGGAGGTTGTCGCTGTCCCTCCGGCAGGCGGAGCCCAACCCCTGGGAGGAGTTCGCCAGCCGCTTCCGCGTTGGAAGCAAGGTGAAGGGCGTCGTCCGCAATCTGACCGACTTCGGTGCATTCGTGGAACTGGAGCCCGGCGTGGACGGTTTGGTTCACGTGTCCGACATGGCGTGGACCCGCCGCCTCTCGCACCCGTCGGAGGTCGTGCAGAAAGGCCAGGAGATCGAGGCGCTGATCATCGCCATGGACATCTCGAACCAGCGCATCTCCCTCTCCATCAAGGAACTGATGCCGAACGAGTGGGACCAGTTTGCGACCGCCCACCAGGTGGGCGACGAGGTCGAGGGATTTGTCACCAACGTCACCGACTTCGGGCTGTTCGTGGAGCTGGCGCCTGGCGTGGAGGGGCTGTGCCACATCTCGGAGGTCGAGCGGCGCGGCAACCAGCCTCTCTCTGCCGCATTCGAGCGCGGGCAGCGCGTGCGCACCCGGTTGATCCGGATCGACTGGAACGAGAAACGCATCGGTCTGTCGCTGCGCGGTATCCCACAACCGGAACCGGGCGATAGGAAAGCCGAGGCTCCCGAGCAGGAAGCCGAGGAGATCGCCATGGAGCATGTGCCGGAGCAGGTGGAAGGGGAGCAAGAAGGAGCCGCGGAAGCGGGGGAAGAGTCCAAGAACGAGGAAGAGGCCCCAGGGGGGGAAGAGCCTCGCGAGAACTGAGGACGGGTTTCTGGGGTGCGGAGGAGAGGTGAAGGATGACCAAGGCCGACATCATCAAGATACTTGCTGACCAGGTTGGGCTGACCCGCCGGGAAGCCGCCGAGGTGCTCAGCGTGGTACTGGACGGCGTCGTGGGTGCGATCCGCGCGGGCGAGAAGGTGGAGCTGCGCGGGTTCGGGTCGTTCCGCACGCGCAAGCGCCAGGCGCGCGCCGGGCGCAACCCCCGCACGGGTGCCCAGGTTCACGTGCCGCCGAAGGTCGTCCCCTACTTCAAGCCTGGCAAGCAACTCCGGGAAGTGCTCGGAGGCGAGTGAGGAGCGGTTGCAGCATCTCTTCGCTCCCTGGCGGTTCGTGTACGTGTCCAACGCCGACTCCCCTGGCGAGTGCATCTTCTGCACGGCCGCGCGCAGCGATGCCGACACGCTCACCGTCATTCGCGGCGAGCGTGCATTTGCGCTGCTGAACCGTTTCCCTTACACCTCGGGACACACGATGGTCGCGCCTTACGCCCACCTGGCCGATCTGGGCGATTTCGACCTGGCGACGCTCACGGAGATGATGAGTCTCGCCCAGAAGGTCGTTGGGGCGCTACAGAGCGCCTACCGTCCGCACGGCTTCAACCTGGGGTTCAACCTCGGCGAGGCCGCAGGCGCTGGAATCGCCGATCACCTGCACATGCACATCGTGCCGCGCTGGCGCGGGGACACGAATTTCATGACCGTCAATGCCGACGTTCGGGTGCTCCCGGAGGATCTCGACGAGACCTGTACGAAGCTCCGGAGAGCGATGGGGGTGACGGGTGCCTGAGGCCGCAGGGCCGCGTGAGACGATGCTGGGGCAACGCCTGCCCCTTCCGGTGCTGATGCTGCTCGCATGGCTGGTGCCCGGGTCCGGCCACTTGCTGCTCGGACGCCGCCTGCGGGCTGGCGTCTTCTTCGCCGTGATCGTCACGGCTTTCGTGGTTGGTTTGGCCCTCGACGGCGAGTTGATGCTCCCACACAGCGGCGATCCACTCTCGTACCTCGCAGCAATCGCCAATATCGGCAGTGGTGTGCTCTTCTTCGTGGCGCGGCACCTCGAGTTCGGCCAGGGGGTCGTGACCGCCCCCGGCTACGAATACGGCAACACTTTTCTCTTGACCGCCGGGATGATGAACCTCCTGCTCATTCTCGACACCCATGACATCGCGGTTGGGAAGAAGGACTGGTGATGCTCGACCACCTCTTCCTGATGAGCCTGGACGGTTTGTTGATCGCAATCTTCTTCTCCTTCCTCTGGAAGCGCGACCGGCGCGAGCGCTGGCGCTACTTCTGGAAGGTCTTCGGTGCGCTGCTGCTGGGAGCAATCGCGCTCGGGTGGCTGATGTACCCGTTCCCGCGAGGTTAGGGAACGAACCGGTGCGAGATGCACCCTTCGCATACTCTGACCCAGTGACTGATCGCAAGCCCCGCGGGGTCCGCCTCCAGCTGGCCCAAGCGACGAGGACACGGTGACGACCGTCTTCATCGTCGCCGGCGAGGCCTCGGGCGACCTCCACGCCGCCAATCTCCTGCAGGCGCTGCACAATTTGGAGCCAGGGATCGAGGCGTTCGGTGTGGGCGGTGAACGGCTCCGCGAGGCGCGACTCGATTGCGTGGCCCACAGCGAGGAGCTCTCGGTGATGGGGCTCGCGGAGGTGGTGCGCGACCTGCCGCGCCTGTGGCGCCTCTCGCGTCGGGTGCGGGAGGCGGCGCTGGAACGGCGGCCCCAGGTCGCCGTGCTCGTAGACTCTCCGGACTTCAACCTGCCGCTCGCCCGGCACCTGAGACGCGCGGGCATCCCTGTGGTGATCTACATCTCGCCCCAGCTTTGGGCGTGGCGGGCGGGGAGGGTGCGCCGGATCCGTCGGGATGTGCACCGGGTGCTGTGCATCCTCCCTTTCGAGGTTGAGTTCTACCGGCGCCATCGCGTGCCGGCACAGTTCGTCGGCCACCCGCTCGTGGACGAGCTCGTGCCGGTGATGCGCGACCTGCCGCGCCGCGTCCCGCACGCGCTCGCGCTGCTGCCCGGGTCGCGATGGCACGAGGTGAGGTCGCTGCTCCCGGAGATGCTCGCTGCGGCCGCTCGACTGGGCGCCGCGATCCCGGACCTGACGGTCCGTTTGATCGTCGCCCCCGGGTTGGACGTCGACAGGGTCCGTGATTCCCTGGGGAGCGCTGCGGTGGAGCTCGTGATCTCCGGCCGGCACCGCTCGCTCGCAGCCTGCAGCGCTGCGCTGGTGGCCTCGGGCACCGCGACGCTGGAGTGCGCTCTGCTCGGTGTGCCGATGGTGGTCGGCTACCGCCTGCACCCCGCCAGCTACCTGATGGCGCGATTCCTCGTGCGTGTGCCACACGTGGCCCTCGTGAACCTGGTGGCTGGCGAGCGCGTGGTGCCGGAGTTGGTGCAGGACGCTTTCACGGCCGAGGCGCTGGCCCGTGAGGCCGGGGCGCTCCTCGCGGGTGCCGGGGAGAGTCAGCGCGTCGGACTTGCCGAGGTGCAACGCCGGCTCGGTGAGGCGGGCGCCAGCGAGCGGGCAGCGAGGGCGGTGCTCGACGTCGCACGGAGGGACGGATGAAGGCCTTTCGCCGACTGCTCAAGTACGCGAGGCCGCACCTCGCGTGGGCGCTTGCTTCGGTTGCCGGGATGATCGGTGTCGCCATCGCCTCGGTGTTCATGGTTTTCCTGCTCTCGCCGCTCCTCGACGAGGTCTTGAGCGGCAGGGGCGGGGCCGTGGCTCCGACTGCGGGTGCGCCGGCCGCGGTGGGGAAGCTGAGCGCCCCGAAGGTGCCCGAGGTCGGGATCGTCAAGGAAATGCGGGCCTGGTTTGAGCAGGGGAAGACCGCACTCCGGCGCCACCTGCCCAGCGACGCGGTTGCAATCCTGCTGCTGGGATTTCTCGCGGTCCTCGTCAAGAACCTGTTTCTCTACCTGGGCCACTACTCTCTCTTCCGGGCCGGCCTCGCGACGGTGAAGGACCTGCGAGATCGGTTGATGGACTCCCTCATCGCGCAATCGGCGGGATACTACCAGCGGCAGCCCTCCGCCGTGCTGATGTCGCGTGTGACAAACGACGTCGAGCAGATCAACAACGCGATCTCGGACCGCCTCGCCGATCTCCTGCAGGACTTCTTCGCAGTGATCGGCTTCTTGGTGCTGGTCTTCTCGCTGAACTTCCGGCTGGCACTGGCGACGTTTCTGCTCGCGCCGGTGCTGCTCGGACCGATCGTGCACTTCACCCGCAAGCTGCGGCATCGTTCCCACCAGAGCCAGGAGCGGCTGGGCGACATGAACGCGGTGGTGGACGAGGTGCTCAAGGGGTACCGCGTCGTCCAGGCGTTCGGCATGCAGGCTTTCGAGTCGGCTCGCTTCCGCGAGGCCACCCGGCGCCACTTCCGGGCCAACCTGAAAGCGCGCAAGATCTACGCGCTGACCGCTCCCGTCGTGGAGGTGCTTGGGGCGGGCGGCGTGCTGGTGCTCATGTGGTACGCGAAACAGCTCATTGACTCGGGGGTGATGACCCTCGGAACGCTGATCGCCTTCCTGGTCGGTCTTTACTCCCTCTACAACCCGATCAAGCGCCTCAACAAGACGAACATGGCGATCCAGGCCGCCATCGCCGCCACGGAGCGAGTCTTCAAGGTGATCGACGAGCCGGTGGAGATCAAGGACCGGCCGGGAGCCCGACGCCTTCCCGGCGTCCACGAGGGGATACGGTTCGAGGGTGTGAGCTTTGCCTACGAGACCGAGAAGCCTGTACTGCGCGGTTTCGACCTGGATCTCCCGGCGGGCAGGGCAGTCGCGCTCGTGGGGCCCTCGGGGGCGGGGAAGTCCACGGTGGCACAGCTGCTGCCGCGCTTCTGGGACGTCCAGGGGGGGCGCGTGGCCATCGACGGCGTGGACATCCGTGACATCGAGCTGCGCTCGCTGCGCGGGAACCTCGGCCTGGTCACGCAGGAGACCGTGCTGTTCAACACCACCGTGCGCGCCAACATCGCCTACGGCCAGGACCGGGTGGACGAGGAGAGGCTGCACGCGTGCGCCCGGGCCGCCTTTGCCGAGGAGTTCATCCTGGAGTTTCCCAACGGCTTCGACACGATGATCGGCGAGGCGGGGGTGCGTCTCTCGGGCGGCCAGCGCCAGCGCCTGGCTGTCGCGCGCGCCCTCTACAAGGACCCACCGATCCTCATTCTGGACGAGGCCACCTCGGCGCTCGACGCGGAGGCCGAGGGGATCGTGCAGCGGGCGCTCGAGAACCTCATGCAGGGGCGCACCACCCTCGTCATCGCCCACCGTCTCGCCACCGTGCGCAACGCCGACATCATTGCCGTGATGGAGGAGGGCCGCGTGGTGGAGCAGGGGACGCACGTGGAACTGCTGGCCCGCGGCGGCGTCTACGCTCGCCTTGCCAACATGCAGGGAATCACCGAGTGAGGCGCCGCCGGCGCCGGACCTCTCGCGGCGTTGCGCTGCGCGGCGCTTCACTGGCGAGGGGTCCCGCGTCCACTCCACCCACCCAATCGGACGCTGATGACCCCCCGAGCCCCCGCTCGCCGGGACTCAATCCCGGCTCACCCGTCCTCATGTAGCCTACGGCTACACTCCGGCGCGGGCCGCTCGCGCGCCTTGCCATAGGCCCAACGGCAGCGACGCGGCTACACCCATTTCGCCGCGCCCCTACTCACGGCGTGGTTCAGCGTCACGGACCACCCACGGCCTTTACGGTCTGGCAAACCTAATGCCCCACAACTGAACGGAAAGCTTACGAGTGTCGCCGTTGCCCGGGACGTACCCTTCGGCGCGGCGAAAGGTCACGCGATTCGTGTGCGAGGACGAGAGCGAGGGAGCGGCAAACACGTGAACCGCGCGCGGCGCGGACCCCGGCACGGTCAGCACAACGGCGCCGCTGACCATGACCTCCAGCGGCACCGGGCCAGGGTATGGGACAAAATCGAGGGCAAGCAGCCGGCCCGTCGGAGGCGGCGGCACCAGCAACTCGGCCTCGGCGCCGCCCCAGATGAACTTCCCGAGCCCTTCCGCAATCTCGGGCAGCCACCATCCCCGCACCGGGAGTGCAGGATCACGGATGAGCGCGACGTTGAGAAAGCGTCCCTGGGTGAGCGGCCGCAGGCGGTCCGAGACGGTGGGAAAGCGTGCTTCGCCGCCATCCAGAGACCCGAAGTAGTGGAAAGGATAGTCGGTGACGAGGAGGTAGCGCCCGGAGGGGAGTGCCTTCGAGTCGGGGCTCGCAGCGGCCAGGTACCAGCTGAACCTCCACGGGTGGCCTCTTCGCAGGTCGAACTGCTCCAGGTACGACAGGAAAGGGTAGAGCCCCGGCTCCACGACAAGCTCGGAGGCGGTCTGATCCGCCTCCGCGACGGCCTGCTGAACGGCAGCCCAGCCGGGCAGCGGCGTCGTGTGTTGCTCCATGAGGAGAGGGAAGCTCCCGACCGCCCAGACCGTGCCGAGGCCGGCCAGCGTCCCCGCGGCCACGATGGAGGGCGCCAGGGCCGTGGCGACCGCCGCGAGCAGTGGCGCCACGGCCATCTCCAGCGGTACCGCGTAGCGCGGGAACTTTCGGTTCTGGAGCCAGACGAGCTGGACCACCACAACTGCGAGGACGACGAGCCAGGCGACGGCACCGCGACGGCTGGCGCGTCGCCACCAGACGAGGATGCCAAGGAGAGCGAGGATGGCGACTCCCGCCGCGGACCACGGACCGCCAAGCCCCTTCACGATCCCGAGATCGAGCACACCGCCGGGGTTGTGCTCGACCAGGTTGCGGGCGTGCGTCGTCGCGTGTCTCACGAACGATGACGCGAACCCGCTCCAGCTCCCCTGGGCGAGCACCAGGCCGGCCACCGCACCCGCGGTAGCCGCGAGGCCGAGGAACACTCCTGGAA
>DATKMD010000107.1:0-3100 GCA_035542075.1 Thermoanaerobaculaceae bacterium | reverse complement strand
GCGGGTGGGCTGGTTCATTTCGGTTCCGATCGTACTCCGATCGAATGCGGTCGAGCGCCGATGAACAAGCGCGCGCCGGCACCTCCAAAACACAGGTTCCACGCACTGAAACAGGGCGATCCGCGCGCGATGCTAGGATTCGCGCGTGATCCGCACCTTCCCCTCCTACCCCGCGTGCCCGGTGTGCGGCGACCGCGATGTCAACCCCGCGGCCCTCGGAGTGCGGTGGGAGTGGGACGGGGAACGGCGCTGCGTGGTCGGCCGTTTCACGCCCGGCGCCGAGCACGCTGGCTATGCCGGGAGGCTCCACGGCGGCATCCTCTCGGCCCTCCTGGACGAGTGCCTCGCGTGGGCCTGCGCGGTGGACCGGCACACGTACTGCATGACCGGGGAGCTCTCGGTGCGCTTCAAGGTGCCGGCGAGGCTCGGCGAGACGATCGAACTGACCGGCCGGACGCTTACCTCCTGGGGCCCGTACGTCCGCGCCGAGGGCGAGGCGCGCTCACCCCGCGGCGAGCTGATCGCAAAGGCGTCCTCCACGTTCGCGACCCTCTCGCGTGAGGAGTCGCTCCGTCTCCGCGCGGCCCTGCGTTTTGGCCCCGACGACCTGGACGTCCTGGACGGCGCTCCGTAGCCCGATCGCGGTGCCCCTTCCCGAACCGGCTTCGAGCCAGTAGACTGCGCACTTGTGAAGGGCCGAACAAGCCCCGGAGGACCGATGAACACGAGCGAGATCCTGAAGAACCTGAGCATCGAGGCCACAAACGCCGGCGCCTGCGGACATGGCTGGATCACCGGCAAGGGCACCGAGCTGGAGTCCATCAACCCGACGACCGGTGAGGTCATCGCGCGGGTGCGCCAGGTCGACGCCGCCACCTACGATCGCGTGGCAGCGTTCGCGCATCAGGCTTTCCTCAACTGGCGCATGGTGCCCGCACCGAAGAGGGGCGAGCTGGTTCGCGCGCTCGGCAACGAGCTGAGGACTCACAAAGAGGCACTGGGCCGCCTGGTCTCGCTGGAGATGGGCAAGATCCTCTCGGAAGGCCTGGGCGAGGTCCAGGAGATGATCGACATGTGCGACTTCGCGGTCGGCCTGTCGCGCCAGCTCTACGGGCTCTCGATGCACTCGGAGAGGCCACGCCACCGGATGTACGAGCAGTGGCACCCCCTGGGCCCGGTCGGCGTCATCTCCGCCTTCAACTTCCCGGTCGCCGTGTGGTCCTGGAACGCCGCGATCGCTGCGGTCTGCGGCGACACCGTGATCTGGAAACCGTCCTCCCAGACACCGTTGTGCGGAATCGCCGTCCAGCACATCTGCAACCGGGTCATGGCGGCCTTCGGCGTGGAGGGGATCTTCAACCTGGTCATCGGCAGCGGCGGGGAGGTCGGCCAGCGCCTCGTGGACGACCGGCGCGTTCCCCTCGTTTCGTTCACCGGCTCGACCGTGCAGGGGCGCAAGGTCGCGACCTCGGTCGCAAGCCGTTTCGGCCACTCGATCCTCGAGCTCGGCGGGAACAACGCGATCGTCGTCATGGACGATGCCAACGTCGACTTGGCGCTGCGCGCGATCCTGTTCGCCGCGGTCGGTACCGCCGGCCAGCGCTGCACGACACTGCGTCGCCTCATCGTGCAGAAGGGCGTTCACAAGAAACTACTCGACCAGCTGGTGAAGGCATACCGCTCGGTCCCGATCGGTGACCCGCTCGATCCCGACACGCTGATGGGCCCACTCGTGAACGAGGCAGCGATCAACGACATGATGGCCGCGCTCGCGAAGGTGCGCGAGCAGGGTGGCGAGATCGTCGTGGGTGGCAACCGCCTTTCCCGCCCGGGGAACTTTGTGGAACCAACGATTGTGAAGGCACACCAGGGACTGGCGATCGCCGAGGAGGAGACCTTCGCCCCGATCCTCTACGTCTACGAGGTCGAGGATCTCGAGGAGGCGGTCGCGATCCACAACGCCGTGCCGCAGGGGCTCTCCTCGGCCATCTTCACGACCGGCCTGCTTGCCGCCGAGAGGTTCCTCTCGCACGAGGGTTCCGACTGCGGGATTGCAAACGTCAACATCGGTACCTCCGGGGCCGAGATCGGCGGCGCCTTCGGAGGCGAGAAGGAGACCGGCGGTGGCCGCGAGGCCGGCTCGGATGCCTGGAAGGCCTACATGCGGCGCCAGACCTGCACTGTCAACTGGTCAACGGAGCTACCGCTCGCGCAGGGCGTCAAGTTCGATCTCGGGTGAGCTGGACCGCTGCTCCGGGCCGCTGGGTCTACCGGCGCAGCAACCCGGAGGCGGCGCGGTCCACCATCCACAGGAGCGGGCCCCTTCGCGGGCGCACGAGCGGGGCCGGGAGTCCTTCGCTGCCCTCCCCTCCCTCCAGCGCGCGTGCCAGGGCCTCCGCCTTCTGTTTACCGCTCACCAGGAACATCACGGCGCGCGCGCTGTTGAACACAGGGAGGGTGAGTGTGATCCGGTGCGTGCCCAGCCTGGCGATCAGGGCGGCGACGACCATTCTCACGTCCTCGGTCACGGCCTCGCTGCCTGGGAAGAGTGAGGCGGTGTGGCCATCCGCGCCGAGACCGAGCACGACGAGGTCGAAACGCGGGAACCGCCCGGCCGGCAGCCTGAAGAAAGTCCTTATCTCCTGCTCGTAGATGGCGGCCGCCGCATCGGGGCTCAGCGACTCCGTCCTGATGCGGTGCACGTTCGCCTGCGGGATCGGGACGTGAGCAAGCAGGGTCTCCTGCGCTGTCCGGAAGTTGCTCTCCGGATGCGCCGGCGGGACGAACCTCTCGTCTCCCCAGAAGACGTGAACCCTGGACCAACGGATCCCCGACTTCCGGCCCGCGAGGATCTCGAAGAACCGGATCGGGCCCGAGCCGCCCGGAAGGACCGCGGTGAACCGACCGCGTCGCGACACCGCATCGTGCGCTCTGGCCGCGAACTCCTCGGCGGCCGCTGTGGCCAGCTCTTCCGCCCCGGCGAAGACGCGCAGCTCGACACGGGGCTCACCGACCAGGAACACCTGCTGAAGCCGGCGCTCGCTGACCTTGCCCGGAGCCCCACCTCGACGCTTCAACGGAGGGGGCGCCATGCGCGTCC
>DATKMD010000106.1:0-7279 GCA_035542075.1 Thermoanaerobaculaceae bacterium | reverse complement strand
GAAGATCTCTGGAATTGGATGGACACGCAGCGTAAGGCGGGCAACGAGTTGCTGGCCATCTCCCACAATGCCAACCTGAGCGACGGCTGGATGTACCCCACCGACGTCGACAGCTTCGGGCGCCCCATCGATGCCGCGTGGGCGGCCGCCCGCGATCGCAACGAGCGGCTCGTCGAGATCAAGCAGATCAAGGGGCAATCAGAAACGCACCCGCTGCTCTCTCCCAATGACGAGTTTGCGAGCTACGAGTTGTCGAGCGGCCTCCTTGGCATGCAGGCCACGGTGGGCCGGGTCGATCACATCGTAGGCAGCTACGGACGGCAGGCGCTGAAGGACGGGCTCACGCTGCAGGACGTGCGCGGCTACAACCCGTACAAGTTCGGCATGGCGGGCGGCTCGGACTCGCACAACACGGGTAGCCCCTACCGCCACGACAACTTCTACGGCGGCCACGCCCAGATCGACGGAACCCTTGACCGGCGCATGGCCGGGGTCCTCGCGTTCGGCACGCTGGACGTCCGGCTGGAGAACCCCGGAGGGCTCACGGGGGTTTGGGCCGAGGAGAACACGCGCCAATCGATCTTCGACGCGATGTACCGGAAGGAGACGTTCGGAGTGAGCGGGCCGCACATCAAGGTGCGGCTCTTCGGGGGCTGGGGGTACAACAAAGACGTCTTCAGCTCCAAGGACTGGGTGCACCAGAGTTACGCGGGCGGAGTTCCCATGGGGGCCGATCTGCCCCCGATGGCGGCCGCGAAGGGTGCGGCCCCCACGTTCGTCGTCTGGGCTGTGAAGGACCCGACCTCCGCCAACCTCGACCGGATCCAGGTCGTCAAGGGCTGGACTCAAAACGGCCAGAGCTTCGAGAAGATCTTCGACGTGGTCTGGTCCGGCGACCGCAGGCCCGACAAGTGGTCCGGCCGGGTCCCGGCCGTCCAGAGCACCGTCGACCTCGAGAAGGCCACCTACACGAACTCCGTCGGCTCGGCGGAGCTCAAGACCGTCTGGACCGACCCCGAGTTCAACGCGAGCCTGCACGCCTTCTACTACGCCCGCGTGCTGGAGATCCCCACACCGCGCTGGACCCTCATTCAGGCGGTGAAGGCCGGGCTGCCGCCGCCAGACGTGGTGCCGCTCACCGGCCAGGAGCGCGCCTGGACCTCGCCCATCTGGTACACGCCGAGCGCCGAGGCCCGGAAGAACGCCCCCGCGGGCATGACTGTGCCCGACCTCCAGAAGAAGGGCGCGAAGGCGCTCACCGACGCCCAGCTGAAGGCGCTCGTCGTCGGCAAGGCCTACTGGATACGCAACAACGTCACCGGCGAGCAGTTCAGCCAGAACTTCACGGCGGAGGGCCAGACCACCGTGTTCCACGTCGGCAAGCACGCGCTCGTGCCCAGCAACGTTGGCAACCTCGCCCGCGACGGCTACCAGGGGACGACCGTCCCGTACAAGATCGAGGGCGGCAAGCTCGTCACGTTCCTGTCGCAGGAACCCTACTCGGTCGTTTTCTACAAGCTGGGGGATACCTACTACGGGGCTCGCAGCAACGAGTTTGGCTACGCCAACTACGAGATCATCCCCTATCCGCAGTACGTCCTGAACCCGCTCGCGGCGCTCCTGAACCAGCTCTCCATCGAGCTCGGGCTCACCGAGGAGCAGAAGCAACAGATCCTTCCCTTCCTCAAGCAGGAGGTGACGCAGCTCGAGGCCCTGAAGAAGAACACCTCGCTGAGCGGGCTCAAGAAGGTGGAGCAGCTCAAGCAGATCGGCGGCGCCATCGACGCCAAGGTCTCCCCGCTCCTAAACGCCGAGCAGCAGAAGAAGTTCCAGGCGATGCGCGAGGAGGCACGGCGCAAGCTCATCGAGAAGCTCGCCAGCGCCGCCGCCAAGAAGATCGAGAGCGACGTCGAGCAGTGGTTTGAACGGTAAGCCGGTCGGGGGGCTGCGAGCGATCAACCCTGGTGACGCGAGTGGGCCCGAGGCCGACGACGCCCGTCGTCGGCACCCTTCATAGGTCATTGTCATCGCTACCGGCCTCGCCCCGCGACGGCCAAGCGCGCCTTCACAGCAAGAACGAGTTCGCGCGCTACCGAGGAACGTTGCCCCCGCCCAGGCGCTAATCGTCCAGCCCGCGCGGACGCCTTCGAGTTCAGTACTCGTGCTGACGACCCAAACGATATCCGTTGAGCACCAACCACGGCTCGCGCGCTTGCTCCCCTATTGCTCCCCAGGCTTGGTCTACGGGGGTCTCGCCACGTCGAGTTGCGTCCACTGCCCGACGGGAAGGAAACGCTTGCGGCACAGGGACTTCGTTCAAATTGGTGAGTGACGGCGTCACGTTAGCTTTGCTGTGGGTGTAGTGTTCGAATCCCTGTGGGGTCAATAGTTAACTAGTTGATTTCGCTGGACTTCGACTCGACCAGGGTGGCTGGTGCCACCCTGGTGCCACGCACTTCGAGTGCCGCGATGCCCTCCCGCGGTGCCGCCGACGACAGGTGCATGTACCGCATCGTCGTCTCGATGCTGGCGTGCCCGGCGAGATCCTTGATGGTCAGCATCGGGACGTTCCTCGCCGCGAGCCGGCTGCAGAACGTGTGACGCAGGATGTGGACCCGGCCACCCCGCCGGAGCCCCGCACGCCGCTGGGCGACGTCGAGCTGCCAGTGGAGCCAGTCGATGTCGGCCGGCGCCCCGTCGCCCCCGTAGAGCACTCGCTCGCCCCGGAGATGCCGGTGCGCCGCGAGTGCTGCCTTGAGCCTCGAGGTCATCGGGACGACCCTCGGCTTCCCGCCCTTCGGGAGCGACTCGACGTCGTTCCAGATCGAGCGGCGGACCTTGAGGAGCCCGCGGCCGAAGTCGACGTCGCTCCACTCGAGCCCGACGATCTCGCCTCGCCGGAGACCCGCGTCGCCGCCGAGGAGCACGGCGATGTGGACCCTCGCATCGACCTTCTCGGCCGCGTCCACGAGGCGTTCGTACTCCTCGTCCTCGTAGAACTCGACGACCGGCATGGCTGTCTTGAGGAGCCGGATGCGGCACGGCATGGTGGGGATGACGCGCCAGTCCACGGCCGCCTTGAGGAGCGTGCTCAGGACCGTGAGGACGTTGTTCACGCTCTTCGGCTTCTGGGTGGACATCCGCCCCTTGAGCCTCTGCACCTGCTCGTCATCGATGGTGTCGAGGCGGAGCTCGCCCATCTTCGGCTTGAGGTGCAGGCGGTAGAGCCTCTCCCGGGTGTCGAGGTTCGAGGGCTTCTCCTGGTTCGCCCTGGCGTAGCCTCCCATGAACCTCGGCCAGAACTGGTCCAGCGTCGGGGCGTTGGCCAACGCCCTCTTCTTCGTTTCGGGCTTTGCACCTCCTGCGAGCAGGAACGCCTCGCGCTGCATGCCCCAGCGGAGCGCGGCTGCATGCGTCGCGACCGGGGGCTTCACCCGTTCGCGCATCCGCCTCCCGTCCGGGAACCGAAGCAGGATGTCCACTTGGAAGCCTTCCCTGCCCTTTCTTCGCCTGACCTTCACCATCACCGTCCTCCTTGGACGGCGATGACGTTCACCGGCTGGAACTCTAGACCACCGGGGATCAAGGCGTCTCGCTCGCCCCCATCAGGGCATCGAGTTCCTTGATCCGGAACCGGTACTGCCTGCCCCATCGCCGGGCGGGAACCTGGCCGCGCTCCACGCGGCGGTAGAGCGCCTCGACGCTCGGGAGCGCCAGGTACGCGGCGGCCTCCGCAGCCGTCAGCCACCCGGAGGGCAGTGTTCGTCGGTTCGTCTCGTTCATCTTAACCTCCGCGGAGAGGCGGCCATCCGATCGGGAAGGCTCGTCCTGGAATCGCTCAACCCGCCCTCGCACCCGGGGCCGGTTGCTCCCGTGGCTCGCCGAGGAGATCGTGGCTGATGATCTCGTAGAGCCGCGTGATGGGTTCGGCGGGGATTTCCGAGAGCACGAGCGGCCGCGGGCAGGACACGTTGTGCTGACGGACCGCCTTCACGACGGCGTTCAGGGCTGTGGCGAGCGCCTGGTAGCCGTCCCGGACGTGGGCTGCCTTCCCCTTCAGCGGCTCGATCCCGAGTTCCCGCACGGCTGGCGTCGTGCCCCGGAGGAGTGCCTCGATCTCGTTGGCCGCTTCCTCGAACGTGAGGACCCGGAATTGCACGCGATCGAGCCTCGCCGCCCCTTTCCACTTCTCGATGGCCTTCTCGACACGCTGGCGCCGCGCTGCCGATCGAACGAGGAACACGACCTCGGGGAAGAGGCCGTCCGAGAAGTCCCGCTGGTAGCAGGTCTTCGTCCGCTCCCTGTCTGCGAAGCGGGTGCAGTAGGCGGAGTAGCGCTGGACCTTGGAGATGATGGCGCCGGTGTTGAGCGGGTCGGCGGTCGAGATGCTCTGGGTCCCGGTCTCCGCTTCCAGGAAGAACCGCCGCGCAAGCGGCCCGAGCTCGAGAATGGCGTCGGGCTTGGTGGCGGCCGTCTTCATCCCGCCGCGGTCGTCGTCGCAGTGGCTGAACTGAAGGGGGTTCTCCTCCTCGGGCAACCAGCGGAAGGGGAGGTCCGCGAGCGGAGCCAGCGGTGACTTGCGAAGGCTCACGACGAGGTCCACGAGGGTGTCGTTCAGCAAGGTCGTATGCTCGAGGAAGTGGGTCGACACGTCCTTCTGCGGGAGCGCCCGGAGGAACGGACACACGGATCCCGCGACGGCCAGCCCTTCCGGCGTGAGCGTCCACACTGGCAGCTCGGCGCCGCCCCATTTCCTGGCCACAAGCCTTCGTACGAGACCCCCCTCGGCAAGCCTTCGGAGACGCCGGCAGACGTTCTTGTAGTGGGTGCTTGGCGTCGCCCCGACGAGCCCCAGCCGGTGCACCTGTGTCGTCGACAGGTAGCGAGCCATCCCGAGAACGGCGAGCAGCTGCGGGTCGTTCTTGGTGAGGACGAGGCCTTTCTTCCGTCCCATCGTGCGCTCCGAGCCCTACTTCCTGGGCTTCCCTCTTCCCGGCTGGTCGAAACCGGGACCCTGCGCCTGGACGGCCTCGCTGCGCCGGTAGAGCACGTGCTGGAAGTACTCGTACCTGTCCATGCCGAGCCCGCGCCGGTCCGCCTCGAGCGTCTCGACGACGGCGCGGGGCAGCCGGTAGTAGCGATGGAACCCGTCCATGACCCTCACGACGTGGGCCGTCGCGTCGAGGCCTCGAGCTGCAGCCTCGGCCTTGAAGGCATAGACGACGTCGAGCGGCATGCGGAACGTCTGCATGACCTTCTCGCTGCTCGTGGGCTCCTCTGCCGAGCTCGCCGGCGACGCAACCCGGCCAGCCGTTCCTTCCTTCGGGCTCTTCGCGCGTGACATTGAGTGGGTCCTTTCGGTTCCCTAATATACATCTCTTCGTATTACCACTCAACACCCGACCGGCTCGAGTGGCGGTCCCGGTTCCAGTGGAGGGTTCCAGTCAAGACATCGCTGACAGTTGACTGAGTAGTGACTCCGGCGTTTACGGCTCTGTCGTTCAGTAGATTCCCCTGGGTTACAGGGGTGCTGACACTGTCGCCTCCGGCCTGGTTACAGGCGAGATGACAGCGTCGGTTGGGTCGATGACGGGGACGATCTCGAGGGTGCCGAGGTCGACGTCGAAGAAGAGGGCTCGCCAGCGCAGCACGCTCTCCTGCTTGAGTCCGATGAGCTGGCCCACCAGGGCTGAGCTCACGAACACATGGTCGCCGCCCACGGTGATGGTGCCCGCCCTGGAGACGTGGCGCGTCAGCCACCCAGGCGGATAGCTCGGGATCAACGGCTGAAGCGAACGCCGCTCGGAGTCCCGATAGACCTCTGCCGGCGTCTTTCCGCCAAGCGCGTCATGAGGCCTCACCTCGTTGAAATCGACCATCCAGCGATCGCATTGACGTTGCTGGGCGCGGCGCGAGGCTGCGGGCAGGAGCTGGAGCTCGGCCAGATCCCGGTGCATCCGCTCGTGGCCGCCGTTGTCCTGGGGACAGCCACGGCGGGTGCGCAATAGCTGTATCCCGAGCGAGACGAGCCAGGCTCCGAGGCGGCTCAGTCCGGCGCGAGCTTGAGTGCACACGAACGGTGACCCATTGTCATTCAGCATGGCTGCAGGCAAACCGTGTCGCTCGAAGAGGGCAGTGAGCACCCGCTGGGCGTGGTTGGCCCTCGGCCAACTGAGCAGGACGACGGCGAGCACCTTCCGGCTGAAGGCGTCGCGTACCGTGAGCGGCTCGCACCGCTCTCCGTTCTGCGCGGACCACCAGCCCTTGTAGTCGATCGTCCACAGGTCGTTTGGAGCGTGCACCTCCACGTGCGGCCGCTCGTCGACTGTCCAGATCCTCACCCGGGGCCTCCGCCGCCTCACCTTCCCGAGTCGCGAGAGAATCCGCGCGACCGTGCTTCGGCTCGGCGCGTCCTCGCCGTGCGCACGCAGGAGGATCCGGGCGATCTTGTCCGGACCCCACGTTGGGTGTCGGTCGCGTAGCTCCAGGATGCGGACGACCACCTCCTCGGCCGTCGTCAGCGGGCTCGTCACCGGCCGACGGCTCTGCTCGACGAGACCCGGGTAGCTCGCCTCCCGAAAGCGGCGCAGCCACTTGTGGCCGGTCTGACGGGAGATGCCGAACTCGCGGCAGAGCGCCGAGACGTTGGCTCCTGGCACGCTGGCTTTCTCAACGAACTGCAGCTTCTGGCTCATGACTCGCTGCTCTTTCCAGGGCACCGCGACAGTCGAGCGGCCGTACCTGTCAGCGATGTCCTGGTACAGCACCGGTTCCAGTGGAGCGACCAGGGTTCCGGCCACCCTTCGCGGTTGAGCCGGCGCTCGCTGGCTCGGCGACCCACCCCGATGGGGTTCGCCGACCGGCCGGCCAGAGGTATCCGCAAACTGGCTCGCCCCCCCTGATGCTCGAGCAGGACTTGCCCGGTCGGTCGATCGACGCTAAGAGGTGACAATCGTGTCTTTGCGCCAACCGCCAAGACGGACGGGGAACGCCGCGACTTGCGCCCTCGCCGCGGTGCTGGCCGCTGGCCAGGTGGCGGGTTCAGCGCACCTCCTGCTCGTCCGCCACTCTGTCTGCCCGGTGGACGGCGAACTAGTCCACGTTGAAGACGGTGGTGACCACCAACACGCGGCGCCCATTCGATACGGCTCGCCGCCTCGCCCGGCGGTCGGTGCTCTCGAGAGGCATGACGAACACCACGGCCACGAGCATTGCGTCGTCGTCGCCACACGAAAGAACCTCCTCGGCCTTCGGGCGAGTGCCCAAGGCTCCCTCTCGC
>DATKMD010000105.1:0-6205 GCA_035542075.1 Thermoanaerobaculaceae bacterium | reverse complement strand
GTGACGGTCCGCCATCACGCGGAGATAATGCACGGCGTCACCGTCGGGGTCGAAGCTCAGTTCGGTCTTCTCGACGGGGGTCAGGCCTTGTCGCATCTCGGTGAAGAGCTTCTCGTGGCCGAGCTCCCACTCGGCCAGCTCGGCGAGGCGCGCTCGTGCCCCGGGTTCGCGGGTCACCTCGGCGGCCCGCCGGTAGAAAGCGGCGCCGTTGCGCTCGATCTGCTCGGCCATGGCCAGGATCTCGTCGGCGTTGAAGTCGATCCCCATGCGTTCTCCTCCCGCCTCTCCCCCGGGCCGCGAGGGGTCATGCACCCTCGCCCCGCTCGATGCTAGCACTGGTGCGCGCGAGAAGCTCGCCAGTGCCACTCCGCACACTTGCGTGCATGGGGCGGCCGGCCGCGCGGTCAGCTCGGCCCCCGCGAAGCCGCGGCGATGCGGGTGGCGGGTAAGAAGGTGGCATTGTTGCTTCCGGCGGAGGGAAAGCATATAAGGCAAGGACCATGAGAGATCACCATCGTCCGGCCCCCCGTTTCGTCCTTTCGTTGTTCCTGCTGATTCCGTCGCTGGCGTGGTCGAAGACTCCCGACAGCGCGGCGGTGTTTGACCAGGCCCTTGAGAAGCTGTTCGCCCAAGGCTTCCCGCAGGCGCTGGAGACCTATTTCTGTTCGCTCGGCACCAACTCCGACCTGGGCTTCCGGTGGGCCGGGACTTCCGCCGAGCGCGCTGTCGGGGAGCGCGTGGCGGCAGAGATGCGCGCCATGGGGCTCAGCAACGTCCGTCTCGAGCCGGTCCCGGTGGACGTGTTCGAGTTCGAGAAGGCGAGCCTGACTGTCGGTGACCGCACGATGATCGCTTCGACCATCGCGGGCGTTCCACCGAGCCCCGCTGGCGGCATCACGGGGGCGGTCGTCTACGTCAAAGGCGGGACGGCAGCCGACTTCGACGCGGCAGGGGACGTCACCGGCAAACTGGTCGTCGTGGACATGAAGACGAGATCGTGGTGGTTCTCCCTCCCGGCTCTGGAGGCCGCCCACCGCCACGCCGCTGGCGTCGTCTGCACGTACACACCGGACGATCCGAAGTACTTCTCGATCGACGAGCGCGCGCTGGGCAGCTTCGACGGCCAGTACGACCTCGGCGCGCCTCCGTGGATCTATATCTCCCGGCGCGACGGCGGCTGGCTCAAGGCGCAGCTCCAGGCCGGCCCTGTGACAGCAACGCTGCTCTTGAAGGAGAAGGTCACGCTCGCCCGGGACGGCGGAACGGCCTACAACGTCGTCGGCGAGGTTCCCGGCTCCCGGCGCATCGGCCAGATGGTGCTCATGGCCGCGCACCAGGACGCCCACTTCCGCGCCGGCGCGGATGACACGGGCGGACTGGTCAACATGCTCACGATCGCCAAGGCGATGTGCGATAGCAAATACCGACCCAAGACGACCGTTGTGTTTCTTGCGACAGTGGGCGAGGAATTCGGTTACACGAACGCCTACTACGAATGGATCACCGGAGCGTGGTGGGCGGCCACCCACGCGCACCCGGATTGGGCCGGCCGGGTCCGGGCGATGGTCAACCTCGAGACCATGGCGGTCAAGGGCAACCCGCTCAACCTTCGCTCGACCCCGGAGCTCGAGCCCTGGCTGGAAGGACTGGCCTCGCGCCATCAGGCTCTTCTGCCCCACGGGTCCGAGGCGGTCATCCCAGTCAGCTCGTGGAACGACCAGTGGACGTTCACGGCCGCCGGTGTCCCCAGCGTCAAGTTCGGGACCTACAGCGACGACTACGACAAGCTGTACCACTCCAACTTCGAGACCGCAGCGCTCGTGGATTGGGACTACGAGGCAAAGATCGCGAAGTTCATCTTCCGCACCGTCGAAGGGCTCGACGACGGCCTGCTGCCCTACAGCCTCAAGGCCAGGGCCGATGACCTGGCGGCCACCGTCAAGAGGGACGAGCTGCTCGTGGCCGGGGCGGACGCGGCGGCCGTCTCACGGCTGGCTGCCGGTGTCGAAGCCTTCCGCCGGGCCGCAGCTGCGTTCGAATCAAGCACTGGGACCTTTACGACGGGCGAGTTTTCGTCGGTGAACAGCGGCCTGCTCGAGATCGAGAAGGCCATCAACGTCGGGTTCACCGCCCTTTCGCCGGCGGATGACGACGCCACAATCTATCCACATCAGGCGCTGCTCAAGGACGCACAGGCCGTCAACGCGGCCCTTGCCGCCCTCAGGGCGGCCAAGCCCGACGCGGCAGCGGCGCTGAAGGCGCTGGAAGGGACGTACCTGACGCGCCTCGGGGTCGTCTTCAGCTACCCCGTGTACCTGAAGCACATCGGGCGGCTGGACCCGGGCTATGGCCGCATCACCTGGGGCGCACAGGGTCAGCTGCCCAAGCCCCTGGACATCATGCCTCAGTACCGCAAGATCCAGGCCGGCGATTACGCCGGCGCGATCGCGGAGCTCGAAACCGTGCGCCGTTCACTTCTCGGCGCGCTCGACCAGCGCCTGACCGAGATGGCCGGCGTCCTCGAGCGGGTGACGCCGCGCATCGAGGGCCTGCACAGCCGGCAGTAGAACCCCGATTTCGCATGGAAGGCCGGAGCTCGACCCTTCCAAGAAATCTTTGAGCCGGTGAACAATCGGATCGGTGGCTTCGTATGCAGAAACGAGGCTCCAGGACCACATCGGGTCCAGAGCCAGGCCACAAGGGGGGTACCATGAAGACCGTCTTCATTATTTGCGCAGCGATCCTCGTGGCTGGCTGCACCTCGAGTAGCCAGCCCGGAGCCGGCGCGCCCGCCCAGACGCAGGCCGCCAAGCACGAAGGCGACCTCACCGAGGCGCTCAGCGGCCGGATCGCCGGCCCGCCACAGGATTGCGTCGGCGAGGCAGACCTTGCGGGCAACACAGCCTACGGCAAGGGCGTGATCGTGTTCCGCAGCCACACCGACGAGACACTTTATGTAAACCGGCCGGCTGTCGGTTGCCCCGGCCTTGACTTCGGGCGGGCGATCAAGACCCGGACCCCGTCGGCGAGGCTGTGCCGCGGCGACGTCATCACGGTGTTTGACCCGGTCAGCGGCACTGAGTACGGCAGCTGCAGCCTCGGTGAGTTCACGCCCTACCGCCGCACCGAATAGCGGCGCACGTGCCAACCCGGGTCCTCCACCTCGAACCCGGCTCGACGCAGACCGAGACTCTGACCTCGGAAAGTCTTCGGGTGACACGCTCGGCGTGACTCGTCCGCGCGCCTCGCGACGCGCTCTTCGCGACCCCCGCACGGGCAAGCCGAGCGGGATGGCCGCAAGAGCCAGAGGTGCTACCTGGGCGACCTCACCGGCCGGTACGCAGACCAGCTTCTGATCACCTCGAGGCCCTTCTCCAGGATTACGTCCCGGCCCGCAGCCACGTCGGCCTGGGTCGGCTCGACCTTCACCTCGGGCTCGATGCCGCTGCCGACGAACTCCCGACCGTCCGGGTAGGAGTCGTGCTTGGCGCAGACCAGGAGCCTGCCGCCCCCGGGAAGGCGCACGACCATCGGCTGCCCGGTGCTGCCTGCCGTGATCCCACCCACCAGGACCGCTCGGTGGGCGTAATCGAGCGGCACCAGGAAGTCCTCGGCGGAGCTCAGCGTGTCGTGCCAGGTGAGCACCACGAGCGGGCCCGTGTACACCCGTTCCGTGGCCGGTGTGATCACGCCCGGTTGCCCTTCGAACCACGTTTCTGGCTTGCCCCATGCCCGATCGGCTGCCACGAGCATGCGGGTCTTCCACCGCGAGGTCTCGAGCGGCGTGTCGGTCACGTGGGAGATGACGCCGTACCCGACCGAGCTCTCCCCGCCGATGTTGTAGCGGACGTCGAGGATGAGGCCGCGGAGCTTCGAGAGATCGAGCCGCGCGAGGGCGGCAGCGAACTCACTTACAACCTTCTCATCCTCGAACGTGGCGAGGCGGACGTACGCGATGTCGCGGTCGACCATCCTGGTCTCCACGAGCGTGCTGAAGTCCCGGATGCGTTTGACGAAGACCGTGCCGTCGGAGAGTGTCGCGTTGCGGGTGAGTGTCACCTCGCGCTCGGTGCCCGCGAGCTCGCGCAGCGCCAGACGCACCGTGGTGCCCCTGGGGCCGTCGAGCAGCCCGAAAAGGCCAAACGCATCGCCCCACTGTGCAGTGCCGCCGCGGTAGTAACGCAGTGCGTGATCGGCGAGAAACCGGCGTACCGGCACGCCGTCGACCGCCGTAACCTCGAGTCCGGGCCGGATCGCCCGCGCTCTCGTCTCCTCGTTGTCGCCGACCCTGGTGATGAGCACTTTGCCGTCCATTGATTCCAGCTCGATGGGCGGCTGCTCGATTCCGGCGAGGAGGGTCTTCGGCGGTCGCACGGTTGTGTGGCCGTCGTTGAGGAGCGCGACGAGCTCGGCCAGGACGTCGTAGTAGGCCTTGAGGTCCGGGGCGGCGAGCGCCCGAGGGATCGCGGCCCGGACGGCCGCGTCCCAGTCGAGCTGCGGGACCCGACTGAAGAAGGCGAACGAGTACTTGACCTCGGCCCATACCTGCATGAGGCCCCAGAGCTTCTGCTCGGAGGTGCCATGCCACTCCGCGGGGTCGTCGGTCGCGGCTGGGGTGTCCGCGGGCGCTGCCAGCACGCACAGCACCATCATCAGCGCCCATCCAACGCTCACCAGCTTCCTGTGTGTCATCCGCGCACTCCCTCCCGGGCTGTCGGGTCGTCTCCCTCGAAACGGCTGCCCCTGGAGTCCCATACGCCATTCCTCGGGAGTTAGTTCTAGAAGGTCTCAGCTCACGCCACTGCGATCCGCAGCGCCACCGCACCGTCGACCCGGCGTTTAGGGACCAACCCGCCTGTCACACCCCGGAGAAGGTCAAGACTGGCGCGGCTGCGTCGTAGGACGTAGAGTCGCACTTCGGGACGGGGCTGGACCGCGGTGCATGGAGGGACGGGAAGGCAATGAGGATCGGACCGGTCGGAGAGAACCTGCTCGAGCGGGTGGCTATCCTGCTGCGGCTGGGGCCGCGGCCGCTGCTCGAGACGCACGGCACGCTGCTCCTGGCCCAGTCGATCATGGTCGCGACCAGGCTCGGCGTGTTCGAGGCGCTGGCCGCGTCGCCGCTCACGTCGGCCGAACTGGCATCGCGCTGCAGCACGGACGAGCGCGCGACTGGCAAGCTGCTGGGGGTGCTCGAGGCGACCGGCTACCTCCGCGCTGAGGACGGCGGGAGGTACGCCCTCACCGCCGACGCCAGGACATGGTTGGTGGAGGACAGCGCGCATTCTCTCCACGACAACGTGCTGTTCAGGTTCGTGGAGTGGGAGTGGATCGGGCGCCTCGACCAGTTCATCGTGTCCGGCAGGCCGCTCGACATCCACGCCGAGATGTCTCCCGAGCAGTGGGGCCTCTACCAGCGCGGGATGCGTTCGCTTGCCGGGGCCCTGGCCCGGGAGGTCGTGCTGCGAACCCCGGTCCCCAAGGGCGCGCGCACGATGCTGGACATCGGCGGCTCGCACGGGTTCTTCTCGGTCGCCCTCTGCCGCCGCCACGCTGGACTCCGCGCCGAGGTCCTTGATCTGCCCGGAGCGGTCGCGCAGGCGGGCCCGATCCTCGCGCGCGAAGGGCTCGGGGAGCGGGTGACGCACCGGACAGGCGACGCGCTGACGGAAGACCTCGGGGTTGAGGCATTCGACCTCGTCTTCGTATCGAACCTGGTGCACCATTTCGAGCCCGCTCAGAGCCGGGATCTGGTCCGTCGGGCTGCACGCGCGCTGAGGCCGAGCGGCGTCCTGGTGGTTCAGGAGCTGTTCGCGCTTTCCTCGGCGAGGCGGGCAGGCCAGGTTGCAGCCCTGGCCGACCTCTACTTCGCGCTCACGAGCCGGTCCGGCACCCTCTCCGTGGCGGAGCTCGCGGCGTGGCAGAGGGAAGCCGGCCTGAAGCCGCGGAGGCCGCTGCGGTTCGTCTCGTTCCCCGGCGCCGGCCAGCAGAACGCCGTCAAGCCCCGCTGAGCGGGTTCAGGCGAGCGCCGCGGCGATCAGTCGGTCGAAGAGGCAGGGGCGATTCCCCAGGAAACGCAGGAGTGGAAGGCTCACGCGCGGCCTGCGTGCCAGTGCGAGCACGGAACGGCACACCAGCGCGTAGCGACGATACTCGCGGGTTGCGGATTGCTCGTAGGGGAGCAGAGCCTCCCGCGTGGCGCCTC